>JAJFVF010000008.1 GCA_021371935.1 bacterium | reverse complement strand
GTTGCGCAGAGGCGCTTGTAAAATGAGTGCCATTGGGGCGTGCATGAGAAAATTGCTGGCAATCGCATATGGAGTACTAAAAACCGGCACCTCGTTTGAAGTGCCAGCGTAAAAAATTGACAGGCAAGACGGTATCTCGCTAATCCGAATTGCAGCTACATCTTTACAAATAAAAATCTGCAATTCGGATTACAAGCTCAGGATGACTAAATCTGAGAATACAACCAAACTTGATCGGTAAATGCTTCACCCCTACATATATTGTCTGTTTGTTACTGCGCCTCGAAGCATTCACCCATAAATACAAAAATCTCCTTGGAGATATAAACAACAGGGCTTAAGTCCACACGACCCAAGCCCTGTTTCCTAATTCCTATTTCCTATAACCTGGTTTTCACACCCAGCCTCTGAGCTTCATGGCATCAGCCACTCGCTGAATGCTGACCATGTATGCGGCCGTGCGCATATCGACCTTGTAGTCGCCCGACATCACCAAAACATCGCTGAATGCCTTGGTCATTTTCTTGTCGAGCTTGACATGGACCTCGTCCTCTTCCCAATAGAAGTTGGTGACGTTCTGCACCCACTCATAGTAGGATACGGTGACTCCTCCCGCATTCGCAAGGAAGTCGGGAATAACGAAGACTCCGTTTTTGTGGAGGATTTCATCGGCCTCGGGTGTGGTCGGACCATTGGCCAGCTCACACACGATCTTGGCCTGAATGTCCGCTGCGTTATCGGCTGTGATCACATTCTCAAGCGCCGCGGGCACCAATACGTCCACAGCAAGCTCCAGAATGTCGCCGTTAGTGATTGGTCTGGTCCCTGGGAACCCCACTACTGAGCCTGTCTTGAGCTTATGGGCTACTATGGCCTCCGGGTCGATCCCGGACTCACAGTATACGCCGCCCTTTGTGTCGCTCACCGCGACGATCTTGCACCCGAGCAGTTCCGCAAAGAGTGTGGCTGCATATTGGCCTGCATTGCCGAAGCCCTGGATCGCGACAGTCGCCTTGGTGAGGTCGATGTCCAGATATTTCGCGGCCTCACGAACGCAATACGCTCCTCCGCGTGCAGTCGCATCCCCACGGCCTTCCGATCCTCCGACGCAAAGCGGCTTGCCCGTGATGACGCCGGGGCTGTTGCAGCCGTTGATTTTGGAGAACTCGTCCATCATCCAGGCCATGATCTGGGGAGTGGTGTAGACGTCGGGAGCGGGGACGTCCTTGTCGGGACCGATAATTCGCCCGACCTGGTCGATATATGCCCGGCTGAGCCTCTCAAGCTCTCTTTCGGACATTTTCTTGGGGTTGCAGATTACCCCACCCTTCCCGCCGCCAAGCGGAATGTCTACAACGGCGGTCTTCCATGTCATCCACGCAGCAAGGGCACGAACCGTATCGATCGTCTCCTCGGGGTGGAAGCGGATCCCGCCCTTGTTCGGACCTCGGGCGTCATTATACTGCACCCTGAAGCCCTTGAAAACTTTGACGGACCCATCGTCCATCTTTACCGGCAGCGATACGTGTAGCTCACGGAGCGGCTCTCGTAGTACCGCATGAATCGCCGGGTCCAACCGCAACTTTGCGGCTGCCTTGTCGAGCTGCGTTTGCGCAGTCTCGAACGGGTTGGCCTGTACGGCCACTGACTGCTTAGTCATTTCGGCATTCCTCCTTCAATGGAAGTAAGTCTCGCAGGCGGCTCCAGCGACACTGCCGAAAAAAGAGGCCTCCCCAAAATCAGGAGAGGCCTCTGTGCCCGCAACATAAGGACAGCCACTATGCTGCCAGGTGAATTATAACTCATACAGCCCGGGAAGTCAACCATTAACCCCTTATCTAAAGTTTTATGGAACAGAAGATGAATACGTCAATTCATATTTGATAACATTATTACCCATTGATATTGACATGTGCCGTCTTGCGGGATATACTCCCTTAGTTAGCTTATCGACAGCTTGCTTAAGTCTGTATACAGGCGGTGATATTATGGAAAGAAGTCTGTTTGTAATAACTCTGTTGGCTTTACTGGCACTGGCATCTGTGCCGACGTATGGGGCAAATGTTTCTTCGAACTTTGATGACGGTACTATGCAGGGATGGATCGCCGTTGGAGATGTTGCGGCTGTCAGTAACCCCGGCACCGGTGGGAATCCGGAGGGCTACCTGCGGATGGTGGACGAGGTTATCGGAGATGTATGCTGGGTTGTCGCACCCGCACAGTATCTGGGCAACTGGCACAATAAAGTCGCGCTGTCTGCTGATCTTACACAAGAATCGTTTAGTGGCACGCAGTTTATGACGGTTGAGTTCCGAATCTCCGGCCCCGGCGGCGTCTACAAGAGAGTATTTAGTGAACGACCTCCACTCGGTCTGTGGCGCACATATGGGACCGCACTCGATGAGTCCCTGTGGCAGTGTGTGTCCGGCTCATGGGATGCACTGCTGGATGATGTCACGGAATTGCGCATGAGCATCGAATTCATCACAGGAAGCGAAACCAACGGCCTGGACAATGTATCGCTGATTGAAAGTCATACCCCAACTACTATCGGTCTTGCAAAGCAAATGGCAGACGGAACCGGTGTGGAAGTGCCGGGCGTAGTGACCAGACTGCTTGACGATGCCATGTATATGCAGTCGGCTGATAGATCGGCAGGCATCAGGGTCAAAAACTCGTTTGCACTGCAAGAGGGAGACGCTGTAACTATTATCGGCACTCTCAATACGCAGTATGGCGAGAGGGTGCTGGAGAATGCGACTGTGATTTCCCAAGAGTCCGGTGACATTCCTAAGCCGCTTGGTCTGTGCAGCCTGGTGGAACCGGGTGGCATTGGCGCTACCCCTGTCGATCCACCTCTCGGCACTTCTCTAACTCTTAAAGAAACAGGTCTTCTGGTCAAAGCCTATGGCTTCACTTCGGATATCGATGAATCGAACAGCTCGTTTGTATTGAGCTACGCAGGCAAGAGTGTGACGGCTAAACTCGATATGGGAGCACTTCTACCGGCACCTGGATCGCTGACAACGGTTACAGGCATATCATCAAGTGATGGGCAGGTAGAGCCCAACCCTATGATCATAGCCGGACGCGATGTGCCGCTTCAGTTTGGTCAGAATCTGATTGTAAATGCCGGCGCTGAGATGGGACTGGGCGGCAATGGTGAAGTCATTCGCCCTATATACGGCTGGACGCCGACATCGAACTTCACTGTGGTCGTCTATCCCAATGCAGTATCGACTTCAGAGGCAGAGAGGATTGGAGGTGGTCTCAATTTCTTCCACGGAGGTAAGAACACGTCCGGGAGTCAGGCCTCACAGACAATTGACCTCTCATCTTTCGCAAGCAGCATCGATGCTGCCGAAGTGACTGCCTCGCTTTCCGCCTATATGGCTGGATACGCCACACAAGGAGACAACGGCAAGGTGGTGGTTACATTCAAGGATGCCGAGGAAAATAGCCTTGGAGAATTTCAGATCGGCCCACAGGCAGGCTCCAACCAAATATGGATATTCCATGAAAATACGCAGACCGTTCCTGTAAACACCAGAGGCGCTGAAGTGAAGATGATAGCAATACGCACCGAAGGGAGCAACTGTGACGCATATTTCGATAAGCTCTCGCTGGTGCTGACTCAGAGTCCGTAGATGGGTTCTACTCCGAACTCTTGTGTGTTTTATACACCTTTTTTCGTTGACATATAGCCAAGCTTAAGGGTAAAATTGAATCCGCAATGCCGACGGAACGGCTTCGCGCAAAAAGAATGGAAGCTGATCCGGCGGACTCCGGTAATTCAACTGTGACCCCGCCTTACTCGTGCCTTTAACCGCATTATTCACGAGGAATGTGAATAATGCTCTCGGCGACCTGGATTATACGCTTTTCGCATAATCCGGGTTTTGGAACAGGTAATACGCACAGCAATAAAGGCACGATCATTGCAACACAATCCCTTGAGGACTATATGAAAACCGTAAGAGATCTGATGACACCTGACGTGGTCTGGGTCACACCGTCGACTCGCGTCAAGGTTGCCGTCACATTCATAAAAGGCAATAAAATCGGCGCACTGCCCGTCGTGACAAGCAGCGGACCTATCGGGCTGGTGACACTTTTCGACCTCATCGGTGAACCTGAAGATTCACCGGTCGAAGAAGTGATGAGCAGCGAGTTCACCACTGTCGGCCCGGATGTCTCCTCGTACGACGCACTCAAAAAAGTGCAAAAAACAGGTGCAACCCATCTTATCGTGATGCAAGACGATCAGATGATCGGAATACTCTCACGAACAGATCTGATAAATGAACTCGGCCGCACCTTTGATCCGCTTACGGAACTGCCATGGTCCGATACATTCCGTGAATGGGCTATAAATGCGCTCAAAGGCGGACAGGAAATCAGTATCATTCTCTTTGACCTCGATAAGTTCGGCCTCTTCAACAAGAAATATGGGCATGTGGTCGGCGACACGGTCATCAAGTCAGTGGCGGATGTGCTCAAAAAGGGTATTGACTCCGACCTGGAACTGCTGTGCAGATATGGTGGAGACGAGTTCGGAATCGTGACCGTACGGCACGCCGATGAAGCGATTGCACTGGCGAACATCCTCAAGGAAAGAGTCTCGAAGATAGATATCCCGGAAGTGCCTGAGGGCGTCACTACAACCTACGGCATGTTCGGCGGAAGGCGCACCAAAGAACGCGAGGATATCCACTATGCCGCAACAATTGACGACCTGATTACGCGTGCAAGCAAAAACTGCACCGCCAGTAAACCGCACCGTATTGAAGAGGAGCGACAAGCTGCCGTTCAAACCACTGCGTCGACGATTGATGAAGTCATGTCGGGTGAGATAATACGGCGAGCGCCGAGACTCAAGATCAAAACAATCAGCTTTACAAGCTCCGGCACTGATGCAAAGGTGAGCGTGGCGCTCGGCAGAGGGACTGATGAGTTCGTCCGAGAGTCAAGTGGATATGCAGCAGGTGAAGACAGCATAGTCCGACTCTTTGCTGAAGCGGCGGCCGGAGCAGTATGCAAGTCACTGGCACCGGACCACGGAATTATTGTTGAAGACGCATCTGTTCTGGAATCCGGCAAAGATGATGAGATCGTCAACGTGGTCGCAGTATATGTGCATCCCAGGTCGAGCATTAAACTGACCGGAAGCGCGCTCGTTCGACGCGGAGACCACTATCGCGCCGCTGCCGCAGCACTGCTTGACGCTGTAAACAGGCAGATCGAGATTGCTCCGGCTCGCGAGAAGGAAGAAGAAAGTATTTAATCCACGATATCCTTTTCCTGGCCTGATCGGATATCCAGCCGATACTTCAAAAACACCTGTTCTTCCCAGCAGAATTCGGTTATAATAATAGTGTTGGGAGGTGGAACGTAAATACTATGGCATCTCTTTCTAAATCGAACAAATTTTTACGTAACGTAGAGAACTTGCATAAAATAGTCAGCGAGAATTGCATTGCTACAGCTGCTTTTGAAGGTAACAGAGTAAAGAAAGACGGCCATATCGTATCCACACAGAGCAAAGATCAACGGGCTTGCAAGCGCAGCAATATGCAGTCCTCGAAAAAACCTGCTAAATCCTCGTAGTCTTTTTTGTAGCCAGATATCACCGCACTGAGATACCGTATCTTCTCTGTCTTTGATCCTTTACCAACAAACCTGTATAGCGGTGGTGGATAACCTGCCTGTGCGGCCATAAGATCCACCAACCAGCGGGCTATTCTTCCATTACCTTCACGAAATGGATGTATGAGCAGAAGCTCAGCATGAACCCTTGCTATGCTGTCACACACATTGGCAATAGTCTTCCCCCTGCAGGGTGTGTGCTGGCTCAGAATGTATGACTCAAATGCACTCATATTATCCTGAATAAGATATGCCGGTGGCCATTTGAATCCATCTTTCTCCAGTTCAACTGTGCGATACTTACCAGCCCATTCATATATACTGCCAAGCCAGTCTTTGTGCATCTTCTGTATCAGCTCGGCATTAAACCGTGTGTTCTTTGTAACTAAGTTTTTGGTATAGTACCTTGTCTGAGCGCTCACCATCGCCAAGTGCTCAGTCTGGTCCATCTCGCTTTTCAGACATATGCCGAGCAGGTTCTTGAGCACGCGTTTCCTTGAGCCCAGCTCATATTCTCCCTCAACACCCGTATTTGTCTCATATCTGCTCATCTGTTTGCTTGCTCCAGCTTGCAAAAAACCAAGAAAGCCGCAAGAATCGCAAATTCTGCTTCGAGCTTGATCGCATATCCAGCCCGAACCAACACCCCACTCAAAACAATAATCAATACAAAATACTCAATACTAAATCAGAAGGCTTTGTGCATCTTCTCGCAGTAATATTGCACGTTCTCCCACTTGGCGTCAGGGGCTATCCTATGGTCAGGGCACGGTATATAACCGCCAAGAGCCACCAGAGGCTTGAGTCTGTCGATCTCTGCATCGATTGCCGCATAATCATACGCAAAGACCTTCTTGTCCATGCCTCCCACACCGCGCAGTTCGCGCCCATACTGCTCCCGCCATGGCTTGATACTCGCATTCCATGTGCCGACCTCCATAGGAAACATTGTGTTGACACCATTATTGATCCAGGTCGGGATGAGCGCGTCTATCAAACCGTCGCAGTCGAGAGAGACGATCTTTATTCCGTTTGCCG
The DNA here is from genome assembly GCA_021371935.1 of bacterium. Taxonomy (NCBI): domain Bacteria; species bacterium. The sequence goes on along the minus strand of JAJFVF010000008.1, from coordinate 84,258 downwards.
CAAGCAGGTCGGTGATCCGCTTATAGTGCGGTCCAACTTTTTCATCAAAGACACGCGGGTTGATAAGCGGACCGCTCTTGAAGCAGATATCCTCCCAAAAATGGCCAAAGTCGAAAGCAGTAGTGATCTTCAATGCAGCTTCAACACACTTGAATGACAGCTCGCCAACAGTATCTATGATCTCATCGTAAAGCTCGGGATCATCTGCCTGCAGATATGCCATATTCTCCATGCCCAGCCAGTTGCGGATCATCCCCAAAAGGCTGCCGACATGTATGCCGCGCATTTCAGTCGGGTTGTCTGCCTCAAGACCGGCCTTCATCTCATCACTGATCCCAACACGGTCCGGCGTAAACTGCAACCTTGGCAGGAAATGCTCATCCCACTCTTTTCTGCCCTTGAGAAAATGGTCGAACTCCATAGGGATCGAGCCTGCACCGTCCTTTTCCAGCAAGATTACACCATGAGAATCGATCACTTTGCGAGAACCGTCAGGCATCTGCTCAATTACTTTTCTCTCAAACGTTGGACTGATATCCGTATAGCAGCCGACTTTTGCAGACCAGCCGTAATCGAAACCCAGCTTAGCCGCAATGGCCTTATCTGTATCGTTGCCGTCTGCCCAACTCTGCGCTTCCTCAGTAGTTATGTGACCTTCATCAGCCCACTTGGTAAGCGTTTCCGGCCAGTAGCCGAAGTGCACAATCGGCATCCGGTCATAGTTCCTGTAATTCAATATAGCAAGCGTACGTTCCCTATTATTCATCAAGTGTGAAACCTCTGATCTATCAGCAGTCATCATATGTTATTCTATGAGGAGAAGGGCACAATATCCTTCCTCAATATAGTTCAGTTTGAGAAATAGGCTCAGCAAAAGGGACGCCCTCACACAACCCGCTTCATGCCCACCTACACAACCTATAACTACCCTTTCCTTTTCCTTGACACTCCACAAAACCGAATGCTATCATAGACCCATCGGCAGCAGCGCATGAGGAGGGCTTGGTTGGAAAAACTCGATATAGACATTTCGCAGGTCAAAAAACTGCTTGAACTGGTCGAATCACACAATCTTGAAGAGCTTACCGTCGAGTCCGATGACCTCTCCATTACTGTAAAAGGCACTTCATCAAAACAGGCAACCCAAGTGATGGTTCAGGCGGCTGGTCAGATCGAAGCGTCCGAACAGATTGTCGAAGAATATGTGGAAGAAGAACATGAGCATCCGCAGGCGGAACTGGAAGGCAACATAGTCGATATAACGGCGCCGCTCGTGGGTGTATTCTATAGAGCGCCGTCACCCGATGCGCCGGTTTTCGTGGAAGTCGGCGACAGCATCGAAGTCGGTACGGAAGTCGGCCTTATCGAAGCTATGAAAGTCTTCAGCCCCATACCAAGCGAGATCGCCGGAGTGGTTGTAGATATTCCCACAACCAATGGCGCGCTGGTCCATGAAGGAGACGTGCTGTTCAGGGTGAGAGTCGGCGAGGAGTAAATTAGCCGTGAAAGACATTATTAACGTAGGTGTAATCGGATTTGGAATAGTCGGAGCGGGCACCGTCAAGATCCTGCTGGATAATCAAGATGCCATCGCACAAAAAGTCGGGTCGAAGATTTGCGTCAAACGAATTGCCGACCTCGATATCACGACCCCGCGTCCCGTGGAGATCGATAAATCTATCCTGACGACAGACGCAAACGATATACTCAATGACCCCGATATCGATATCGTGGTCGAGACGATAGGCGGAATCCATCCTGCCAAAGACTTCATTTTGCGTGCACTCGCAAACGGCAAGAGCGTGGCAACAGCAAACAAAGAACTCATTGCCAAAGAAGGCGTGGACATATTGCCGAAAGCCGCGGAGCTTGGGCTCGACTTTATGTTCGAGGCAAGTGTGGGCGGCGGCATCCCTATCATCCGTCCGCTGAAGTCGGGCCTTGCAGGCAATCAGATACTCGAAGTCAAGGGCATCGTTAACGGGACCACGAATTATATACTCACGAAAATGCGCGAGGAAGGTCTCGACTTCGCCGAGGTGCTAAAGGATGCTCAGTCGAAAGGCTATGCCGAAGCTGACCCGACAGCCGACATCGAAGGGCACGACGCTGCATACAAGACATCGATCCTGGCTTCCATTGCATTCACCAGCCGGATGGATGTCACGAAGGTCTATCATGAAGGCATCACCAAGATTTCGGCTGAGGATATGAACTACGCCGAACAGCTCGGATATGTCATAAAGCTGCTGGGCATCGCCAAACAGGTCGACCATGGGATGCTGGCGCGTGTGCACCCCACATTCCTGCCGGTGAAGCATCCGCTTGCAAGTGTGGACGGCGTTATGAACGCCATCTGGGTGAAGGGTGACGCAGTCGGTGAGGTGATGTTCTATGGACCGGGCGCGGGTTCGCTGGCAGCGGGGAGCGCTGTGGTCGGCGACGTGATCGACATCGCAAGAAACATTAATGACGGCTCGACGTCCCACTTCCACTGCACATGCTATGAGCACCGCGAGATGCTTGGAATGGAACATGTGAGCTGCAAGAACTACGTCAGAATCCTGGCAAAAGATAAGCCGAGGGTGCTGGCTTCCATTGCAAGTAAACTTGCAGACCATAATGTGAGCATATCTTCCGTCATTCAGAATCCCAAGCCGGAAACCAATGCCGAAATCGTGATTCTTACACACACAGCCAAGGAACCGGATATGGCCGATGCTCTGGAAGCGATTAGGAACCTGCCGGTCGTGACCGAGATATGCAGTTGGATTAGAGTGGAAGAATAAGATTCGTTTGATCGTTGATCGTGAATCGTTGAATTGCGTCTATACGATCAAGCTATAAATGAATAGAATAAAATTGGAGCAAAACCATGGTTACCATCAACCCCGAAACGGCCTGTTTTAAGCGGCTGCCGCTGATAGAGAGATATCGCGAGTTCCTGCCAGTGACCGAGACTACTCCGATCGTGTCGCTCCTGGAGGGCTATACGCCTATGATCCGTGTGGATAGGCTGGCATCCCAGATCAGTGACAAGATCACTATGTATGTCAAGTTCGAGGGAATGAACCCGACCGGCAGTTTCAAGGACCGCGGCATGACCATGGCTATCACGAAAGCAGTCGAGGCCGGAAGCAAGGCGACAATCTGCGCATCCACCGGCAATACTGCCGCATCCGCCGCCGCATACTCCGCGCGCGCAGGACTTGTGTGCGCTGTTATCCTGCCTAAGGGCGAGGTCGCGCTGGGCAAAGTCTCGCAGTCTATGATGCATGGCGCGAAGGTCATAGCAGTAGACGGCAACTTCGACGACGCTCTGAATATAGTTAAAGATATCACCAACAAATATCCGATAACACTGGTCAACTCCTTGAACCCCTACAGGATCGAGGGGCAGAAGACGGGCGCATTCGAGATTTGTGACGATCTGGGTCATCCACCGACATATCACGCGATACCCGTTGGCAATGCCGGCAATATTACGGCTTACTGGGCAGGTTACAAGGCGTATAAAGAAGCTGGAGTTATCGACAGACTGCCTAAGATGCTTGGATTCCAGGCTGCAAAGTCCGCACCGATTGTCGAAGGTCACCCGATTCCCAACCCAGAAACTATCGCGACTGCTATACGCATCGGCAACCCTGCAAGCTGGAAATACGCAGAAGCCGCACGTGACGAATCCGGCGGACTGATCGAGAAAGTCACTGACGAGGAGATCACCGAGGCTCAAAAACTTTTGGCATCTACCGAAGGCGTGTTCTGCGAACCGGCGTCTGCTGCATCGGTCGCAGGGGTCATAAAGAAGGCTAAAGAAGGCTTCTTTACCGAAAAGTGCGAGATTGTCTGCATACTCACTGGACATGGACTCAAGGACCCGAAACGGGCAATGGAGATATGTCCGGCTTTCATCGAACTGCCCGCAGACACTGAAGCGGTGGCAAAGGAGATGAAGCTGGTATGATCGTGACCGCGACCGATATCAAGGGTCTCAAAAAGCATGCGACCGGTAAGGTGCGCGATATATATGACCTCGGCGACAGCCTGCTGATGATCGCCAGCGACAGGCTTTCCGCCTTTGACGTTGTGCTGCCGACCGGCATACCCGACAAGGGCAGGGTCCTTACGCAGATGTCTCTCTTCTGGTTCGATCTGACTAAAGACCTGATCGAAAATCATCTGATCTCGGCTGATATAGACGAAATTTTGGCTCGAATAGGCAAAGCAGGAGTTGAGAATCCCGAAGATTATCGAGAGATGCTCGACGGGCGGTCGATGATAACGGTCAAGGCCGCGCCTACACCAATAGAGTGCGTAGTCAGAGGATACCTTGCAGGTTCGGCATGGAAAGAGTATTCCGCAATGAAGGCTGCATCGGGAAACGGTGACGCAATCGTGCTTCACGGCGTTACGCTGCCGTCGAATATGGTCGAATCACAAAAAATGCCCGAGCCTGTGTTTACTCCATCGACCAAGGAGTCGACCGGACACGATATAAACATCAGCGCTGAAAAGGCGTGCGAGATTGTAGGCGAAGACCTGGGCAGACAGCTCGAAGCGGCTTCACTCGGAGTCTACAAGCGCGCATCCGAGTATGCTGCGGGCAAAGGGATTATCATTTGCGATACCAAGTTTGAGTTCGGGTTGCTGGACTGCCGTCTGATATTGATTGACGAGGTGCTTACGCCCGATTCGTCGCGGTTCTGGGATGCGCAGACATACACCCCCGGCAAGAGCCAGCCGAGTTTCGACAAGCAGTTTGTGCGCGATTATCTGCTGACTCTGGATTGGGACCAGACATATCCGGGACCTGAACTGCCGGCGGAGATAGTCGAGAAGACTGCCGACAAGTATCGTGAGGCGTATCGAAGGATTACCGGGAAATCGCTTTAGATATTTTCTGAAATTGCGGGATTTCTGTTTCGGACGCGATTGGATATCGCGTCCGAACACTACTAATAACTAAAAACTAATAACTCTCATGAAATATCTACTCATTATATTCGACGGAATGGCTGATGAACCGCTTGCGGAGCTTGACGGAAAGACTCCATTGCAAGTCGTAAAAAAGCCTAATATGGACGAGATTGCACGTCTCGGCAGGATCGGAGCAGCGATAACGACTCCCGTCGGGATGACGCCGGGCAGTGATGTCACGAACATGGGAATCCTCGGCTTTGACCCAAAGGCGTATTACACCGGACGCGGGGCAATAGAAGCGGCAAGCCTCGGCATTCCTGTTGAGACATCGGATGCCGTATTCAGGACAAACCTGGTCTCGACTGACGGCGAAAAGATGATCGAGTCGAGCGGCGGGCATATCAGCACACCAGAGGCTCATGAGCTTGTCAAGGCCATAGACGAGAAGCTATCCACGAGTGCAATCAAGTTCTATCCGGGGGTCAGCTACAGGCATATTATGGTCTGGCACGGCGGATCGGCAGAAGTGCACTGCACAGCGCCATATAAGATCATCAATGAACCCGTAATGGAGCATATGCCTGAGGGAGACGGAGATCAAAAACTTCGCCAGATGATGCTCGATTCATATGAAATTTTAGACAATCATCCGGTCAACAGACGCCGTAAGGACGAAGGCCAACTGCCCGCCAATATGATATGGTTCTGGGGCGAGAGCAGGCCGCCTGCGATCCCGAGCTTTGTCAAACAGTTCGGTATGCCGGGAGCTGTCGTTGCCGCAGTCGATCTCATAAAGGGACTTGGACGTATGGTCGGTCTGGATGTGATCAACGTGCCGGGAGTGACCGGTTATGTCGATACGAACTATCTGGGCAAGGGTCAATACGCCGTTGAAGCCCTTAAGAAGTATGACTTCGTGTGGGTGCATGTGGAAGCGCCGGATGAGGCCGGGCACGAGAGCGATATAGATAAGAAAATCGAAGCTATCCAGGAGTGTGACGAAAAGGTCCTTGGTACTATCCTGAATGGCCTCAAAAAATCAGATGAAGATGCGCGAATCCTGCTTATGCCGGACCACCCGACGCCTATCGCGACAGGATCACATTCGTCGAATGGCGTGCCGTTTATACTGTTCGACTCCACAAAGCCGGAGGCCAATAACCTGCCGTTTGATGAGCGCGCAGTCCAAGAGACAAAGCTGAAAGTCAACTTCGCGCCCGACTTGATGAAACTGCTTCTCGGCAGTAGCCCAGGGTAAAAGCCTGACATGGATATCCTCTCAGCCGCCAAGCATCATCACATGTTCGATAAGGGTGACAGGGTGCTTGTCGCCGTCTCGGGTGGACCCGACTCCATTGCCCTACTCCACTGCCTCCACACTCGCTGCGCAGAATTCGGCATAAGCCTTCATGTGGCTCACCTCAATCATTGCATCAGAGGCGAATCGTCTGATCTGGACGAGCAGTTTGTTAAAGAATTTGCTGACGAACTTGGACTAAAATACACAACTAAGCGCGTAGATATTCCCAGCATAAAATCACAAATGCAGACATGCATGGAGGATGCTGCGCGTATTGTGCGGTATAAGTTTCTGCATGATACTGCAACAGACTTAGGTATGAACAAGATAGCGGTGGGTCATAACGCCGATGACCGAGCGGAGTCAGTCCTCTATAATATCATCCGAGGCGCCGGGATCGACGGAATCAGCTCCATCAAACCGGTGCGGGGTAACATCGTAAGGCCGCTGCTGCATACTACTCGCCGTGAGATTGAAGAGTATATCAAAGCACACATCCTACCCTTCCGTGTGGACGAGACCAATATGGACACAGCCTATTCGAGAAATCGTATAAGGCATGAACTCCTGCCACTGCTCGAATCGGACTATAACCCGCAGATAAGGTCGGCGTTGGTCAGGCTGGCTGACATCGCATCAGACACCAACGACTTTATCGAGCAGTCGGCAGAACATATTAACACCGGACTTGTATATCGGGATGCATATGACGCTGATTTGTTTGCGCAGCTTCCTGTCGCGATGCAGAGGTGGATTGTTCGGTCAAAGATCGAATCGCTAAAGGGTGACCTAAAGGATGTCTCGTTGGAACAGATTGACCGTGTGCTGGATGCTCTGCGCACCGGTGAAAATTTTAAGATCACTCTGCCTACGGGCCGTATATATGCAATAAGGCAGGCAGAACGGTTTTCGATAGAGACTGAGCAGCTTGAAAATGCTGTTGAGCATTTTATCAGACCGCTGGCTGTGCCCGGCATTACACATATACCGGAAGCTGCATACCTTATATCAGCCGAAATTGTTGAGAATCCTGTTCCATCCAAACTACCGGGCGATGAGGCGATGATAGACTGTGAAAGCATAAAAGGCACACTGAAAGTTAGAAGTGGTCGACCCGGCGACCGGATCATCCCCTTTGGAATGGCCGAAAGCAAGAAGCTGCAGGACATATTCGTCGACAAGAAAATTCCCAGGCAAAAGCGGACAAAAGCGATTGTGGTGGCGGATGATGAAAAGATACTGTGGGTGGTAGGAATTGTAAGCTCGGATATTGGGAAGATATCGCCATCTACTCAGCAGGCGGTTCACCTTCAGATCGGCTCAGCAGAAGCTTCGCCCTCCTGCTCTACCAAATAAATTGTGTGCCGGTCGGACAGACCGACACACACTCTAATAGACTATTCAGCCATCGGGCAACCAACACCGCAATAGGCTCCGAGACCCCAGCACATACCCATGCCGTCTTCTGTCTTCTCTTTTATCATCTGTCGAACCTTTTCACGCTGCTCTTCAGTGAGCACGGCTCGCGCCTGGAGTGCCGAATCTATCGCGGCATCGCGCAGTTCGGCTTTCAAAGGGTCGACCTCGGCTAGTTTTGCCTTGAGCTGATCGGCAGTCGCATCCTGCATCCAGAGCTGAGCCATCTCCTGCATCTTTGTCTTGAGCTGATCGCGCGTGGTCTGCGTGGCAGTCATAAAATCAGCATGTATCTGCTTGAGCTTGGTCACTTGGTCGTCCGTCAGTTCCAACTCCTTTATCATCCTCGGACCTAAACCCATCAGACCGTATCCCATGCCCATACCTTTGCCCATGCCTGCTCTGGGACCCTGAGCCACCACTACCCCGGCAACCACAAATACTGAGATCAATGCCACTAAGAAAATCCTGGTTCGCATTGTATGCGCCCTCCTTGTTGGGAAATGTATGCTCAACTATACCCTTTGATGGGTATGTTTTAACCACAAATACTGAAATGTGCTGCTCTGAACAATGTAACTTGAATAATTATGACCCAGGATAAAATTATCCTGGGTCATAATAGATTATTTACTGATTGTCGATCTACTTAGTTTGATGGAAAACGCACTTTAGATATGTAGCCTCCAGGCTGCAGATAATTTGTATTGGCTGTGTAAGTGCTTGATCCAACATAAACTCCACCCGAGGAATCAACTGCAATAGAAGCGCCAAAAGTCATATCAGACACATTATTACTGTTGATGATTTGACCGTCTAGGTAGCTGCAATAGTCAACACCCAACGTGCTACCGTTCAGCTTAGCAATAAATGCAGATGAATAGTTGCCAAGTATCGAATGATATGCGTCAATCGTAGTTGGGAGTGTATTAACATAATCCACTGTACCTATCAGATACAACTCATCTGAGGTTCCATTGTAATAGACAGCCATACCATTTACTTGATTATATCCTATTTGCCGATCCCCAGTGATAGAATTTGCAGCATCTCCACCCAACAATACTTCTGTCTGAGTTACGTTTCCCTGGTTATCCTCATCTAAACGAGTAATGGCTTGGATACTGTCTTGTTCATATGACACAGATGTTTCTTTATCATAATAGAAATTATGTGCTATATAAACAGAGCCAGATGGAGATACAGTTATTGGAGTAGAATCAGTATTAGTGTCAGGGTGATCATATGTATCACTAGTATAGATTCGTGTATACTGATAACCACCTGGTTGGGGCTTATCTATCAATACAGGATTTGCCCAGGGATTGGTTCCAATTTTTGCTACATACAGACTATCCGGAATCGCCATTACTTCCTCAACAAGACTGTTGTGCAGTGCATACGCAATATAAACACCGCCTTCCTGGTCAACTGCAATACCGCCTACGCTATAAAAGGCCATAACGGTACCAACATAACATAAATAATTTGCAATTACTGTATCCGTATATGTCTGTAGATCAGTATTTGTATTCGTGAATTCCCTCACCTTTACAACAAAGTATGGATAGTCATAAGCAACATATGGAGCATATATGTTCCCACTTGAATCAACAGCGCAATAAGCATATGTTTGTGCATAGTAAGTATCGAGGTTTGGAAATCCAGATGAGTCTTGTCCAATACCAACCTTGCTAACCGTATTGGCAAAATTTATACCAACTCCTGCAATGGAAGCCGTACAGAAAGACCCCGGATTCCAAGATGACGCAACTGTCGCAAAATCTGGTACAGAGCCATAGTCATTTGTAACGGATCCATTAGTTGCATTTAGCTTCTTTCGATAACTATTACTGCAATTACCATCATTAGATCCTGTTGCCAGGATACCACCAGCACTGTCTACAGCAATTGAATTGCAAGTATAGGCATTTACTTTTGTGCTCCAGATAAAGCCTGCATCCGCGTTGTAGTATACAGAATTATCCGTGCTTGTTGACGCAACATTGGGATTACCCGCAGCATCATGAGCAACTCCGGCTGCTATAGATGCTGTCACGTACCCGGAATCGGGCATTCCAGTCACAGCAACGTTGTATGTTGTCCCGCTTCCGGTAACCACTGCTCCTAATGGACCAGCACTGCCGCCGAGCGTAACATCTGCCGCAGTAAAATCGGAGACAGACTCGCTGAAGACAACAGTGAAGTTGATCGGCGCAGTGTAAGTCGGGTCCTCAGTCTGAGTTGACGCCTGATTTATCGTCACGGCCAATTCAAAATAGGTCGACCCGGCTGCCGTTGTTGGAGGCTCGGCGGTGTGATTGCCATCATTATCTTCCGCACTCAAGGCAAAATAATATGTGCCATTGCCGCTTGAAGGTGTAAACGTAAATTGGCCTGAACTGTAGTAGCTTGAATTTGTCGGACCCTCCGTCCAAGTGCCGTTCTCTCCATACTTGTACCAAAGAGTTACTGAGCTTAGTCCACTTCCATAATCTTCAACACCCTGATAGCTGACTGTGAAAGGGCTGTTTGCATACGCCGGGCAGGACAGTGTCCCGAGTGTGGGTGCATGCGTATCTAAATACTCATAAACAGTTGATCCGGCAGGAACTGTTTGAGATGTTGGCACCCCAGTGTCGTTTCCTGCATTGTCCAAGACACGTAAAGCAAAGTAATATGTGCCATAATCAAATCCATATGTACAAAAGTAAAATGAACCTGAGCTACTGGAGTCATAGACGCTATCCCAATACGTCCAGTCACCATTGTCTTTTTTATACCAAAGTTGGACTTCACTGACACTGCTTTCTGTATCTGTCACACCACTATAGTATACCGTAAGACAAAGATCACCTACAGCGTCAGGAACCGATATTGTTCCAAGAGCAATAGGGTACTCATAAGCACCTATATCTACTATCGAACCACCAGATATATGGTCGACTTGTCTGGGTTTGCCATCAAGGTCGACCCAGCCCGTTCCGACCTCGTTGTCATCACCTGCATCTATGCAGGGCGAAGTTGACTGTAGGCGAAAATTATCTGCTGAAACATTCACAAAACAAGGATCTGCATTGACATCATCTTCCGGTTCCCAGCCGATAGGAAATCCGCCATAGCCGCCGAAAGCATTTGATCCTCTGCAGTTGTTGGAAACTACAGGTGTTACGGATGACGCATAAATGAAATAACCTGCCTGACTTGTAAAAATGTTGTTTGCTATCGTTGGAGTGCCTGTGCAGTAAATCGCGGCACCGGCATCATCACTACCCCAATAACCGTTGCCATTCATTGTATTGTTGATAATAGTCGCATCACCATTGCTGGATGCACATGTTATGGTATTTGTTGGCTCTCTCCGTATTGCATACCCATTGTTATCGTGGATGAGATTGTTGCATAACATGACAGCACCAACACAAGAGATTACGGGATCGATATTATCACAGTCGATAACTACATTATGGGAAAATGTGACATCACCGGTGAGCGATATTCCTGACAAACCCGTAAACTTGAAGCCGTCAATCGTGATGTCATAACTAGTAGTCGTTGCGCTGACTGCTCCACTCGATATCACTGTTAGATTTGTAACCCAGTTTCTTTCATCAAGACTGGTTTCAGTGCCTGCGAAACCACCATATATACTCACGCCGTCTGGAATTGATGTAGATATCGAGTAGCTTGTTCCTGCTGCTACCCATATCTGATCATCGTTTGAAGCATCACCCAAAGCTGCATTTATGGTCTTTTCTGCCGTCGCCCAAGTCAGACCATTGCCACTATCATCCGGTCGGTCTGCATCGACATAGTAGACATCTCCCGCCATTGCAGAGATCGCACAAAGTATCAAAACACATATTGCCAGTACTACCAAAACACGAGACTTGCCTTCCATGAATTGCCTCCTTAGTAGCTGACCATGACTGTGATGCTCACATGGGCGCGGTATTGCCTGCAGCATAATCACCTCCATTTGTGCGCGGCTGGCATCCTTATACATGATCTTGTACAAAACTAGCTCATGAATAAGAGATTGTCAACGATATTATGATGAATTGTTTAACTGTTGAGAAACATAATGTGCGCAAGATATGATTGACATCTTGACAATTGAAGAGGACTTGCCTGGTGCTTATCGTCAGGAGCGTTTGGCCACAACAAGACTGCGCCAGAAGAAATCGGAGGCCAGAGAGTCTATTCCTACGCCGTTTCTTGAAGCTGAGCAATGCACAAAGTAACCGTTGCCGGCGTAAATGCCGCAGTGGTCGATGTAGGGGTTGCGGCAGGCAAAGTAGAGGCGGTCGCCGGGTCTGAGCTGATCGAACGGCACACTCTGGCCGACCAACGCCTGCTCGCGAGAAGTCCTGGGGAGTTTGATATTATACCGACCAAATATCATGCGCACGAAAGCAGAACAGTCCATGCCCGTCGCAGGATTGGTGCCGCCATAGAGATAACGGGCTACTGAGGCCTGGGTGGCTGTATGCACCAGGTCATTTAGCCATGTGTCCGCACGCGACACCTGACCACCGCGTGATGTGCCTGCACCCCGATCAAGGGGCTTTTTGGCAACCAGTTCATAATCGGTCTCTTTGACAAATGTCTTCTTTATCCAGCCGGTCTGACCGTTGGACATCAGCACCCCATACCATTCGCCCTCTTCCTTGATGATCGCAAGCGGAGTGTTGGATTTGACTGTTGCAAATTTGCCGGAAGTAGACGATTTGGCACGGTAGATTGAAGCAGATGCGGCACTCACCATGCCGACACGCCCCACCTTGACAGTTTTCTGCTTGGGCGATTCTTTCGGCTTCTTGACTGTATCTGAATTCTCAGCAGATTTGGTCGAGCCGAGCGTGGGAGCTTCAAGGCTGAGAGTAAGAGTGTCAGCGCCACAAAATGATGCGCATGTGACGACGAATATTGCAATTATAAGATTGGTAAAAGTGCGAATCAAACCAAATTGTCTCCACAAATCATATACAGCCCTCTGATTGGGCGTCTATACGAGATTATCGGCAGCAGAATCGTCTCTTGTTAGACGGCAAGAATGCCGTATTGTTCCTTATTTCGCTGAGGCTGAAGCCACGGCATGAACCGTCTTTGGGAAATAAGTCTTTTCATCATACTCAGGACTCTTCTCCTTTGTATGACAGCTCAGGCACATTCCCGGGTCCACCTTGGTCTTATTCTTGACGTTCATGCGCTCAAGACCATGCGGAAGAGAATCAAGATGGCAAGTCGCACACTCCACTCCAGCAGTCCCATCACTCTTGGCAACCCACTGTCCCAATCTTCGATACATCTCCGAATGACAAGTCAAGCACTCCGGGACAGTGCGCTTTGCATCCACCAGAGTCTTGAGAGCATTGGCATGGCCGCTCTTTAGCCAGTCCTCATACTCCTGAACATGACAAGTCTTGCATAGCTGCGGAGGATAATATGGCCTCCTGTCGGCAGGCGGCAGAGCCTTACCTGAAAGACTGGAACTCCGTGTAACCTGAACACTGGCGGGTTGACCTATTGTCTTTACAGCCTGCTCTCGCTCGCCTTTGACCAGCTTTAGCACAGCCTCATCCTCGGCATAGTTGGTGCCGAGCGACAATTTGCGAACCGATATCTTCGGCTCCAACCCCTTTTCATACTCGATGTCGGCAACACCCAAGAATTTGCCCTGGATGCTTGTGGGACACAGATATGTGCGACCAACAACCTCAGGCTTACCTTTGGACATATTCGCCAAGCCGCCAACGACAATGTCCGGCTCACCGAACTTTGAACCATTTCGCGACAGCCAGTCTTTGTTTATAGTGCCGGACTGATCCAACACAATCAAAATATCCGATGCATCTCGCGCGGATTTATACGCAACGTACCTGGCCTTTCTGACCTGGAATTCATCGTCGGTCTGCGGTGTGACGCCGAATGACACTATGCCTATCTTTACACCATTAACAATCTTTACAATATAAGGCTTCGCCGACTTGTCCGCAGAGGGCCCGGCGTCAAGAACGGTTATCTTCTTGGATTCCAAAGCACTGAAGAACTTGTCTCGTAGACGCAGATCGTTCATGCCGATGCCGACAGCATCATATTGCATCTGCGACATTACGGTGGTGATAACATCCAGTTTTTCAGACGTGTTTGAGAGATTGCCGCTATCAACGATAACGTCATTCGGATTCTCTTTTACAAGAGACGCTAACGCGGTTGCTCGTCGGGCCAGACCGCCCTCCTTGTGACCGCCTCACCCACAAGGCTCGGTGTAACCGAGCAGATCATTTGTGTAGATTATGCGGATCGACTTTGGCTGTTCACCTGCATTGATCCCAACTGAAACCAATGCCGCCAAAAGCAATGTCATCACGCACAATGCTACAAAGACCTTTTGTGATATTCTCACAAAACACCCCATCCTAGAAGTTAGAAGTAAGAAGTTAAAAACTAGTGTCCAAATTCCTTAGCCCGCATTATTCACGAGGAACGTGAATAATGCTCTCAGAGACCCGGATTATGCACTAAGCGCATATCCAGGTTAGTTGTAGTATACGTCGAGCTTGATGTACTGTCAAATCGTTTGTTGCCCAAAAGTCTATAATATAAAACAACCGGCCACACATGATCGCGAGCCGGTTGTAGAGGTAGGTTGCAAAGAATAATGCGAACTAGAATCCTGTGAATAACTCCAGGAACAACAGGTCATTGCCCGGGTCTTTGCCGCCACCGCCCGGATTTGCAGAGTTCTTTTCATACTCCAACTCTGCCCAAACGCCCTTTGCAATCGGCTGGACAAAAGCGAATATCCACTGCTGATTGTCCCAGGTGCGCTGATCGGCTGTCGGAGTCTGGTCGTTGTTCAAAGCATTATAGCGGACATACATACGCTGCAGCTTCTTGTTCGTATAACCGACAAGCAGGTTGTAGCCCGTTATCTTCAGAAAACTGTAGTTGCCGATGTAATACTCGCCCTGGGCAACAAAGTTGCCATGTGCATAACTGGCGTCAAGACCATACTTGTTGTGCGTATCGTCCGTGCCTGCCGGAAGAGAATACGCCGTATACATGGTTGCTGTATCGGTCGTATTCAATTTGCCGAGTGCACCGGAAACATGAGCCTGGAAACACGGCTTGCTGATTCCCAGACGAATGCTGCCCGCAAGCTCACCACTTATGTCCGAAGGTATGTCCTTGTCCACAAAATGCTTCACGACATCAGCAGCCAATACACCCGGATACTCGCCTATGCTGCGAGTGCCTAGAGAAGTGTCCTCATACAAAGTGACACCGCCATCGAACAGACCGGTCTTCTGCGTATACTGGATGCCGACGATTCTGTCCTGAGTGAAAGTCTCAGGCACGATGCCGTACTGTGAAGTCTTTCTGTTGGGATAAGAAGGCGTAATCCCGAAATTGAGCTGTCTGCCCTTGCCTACCCTCACTCGACCCAAACCAAGCGGCATATCCACATATGCGCTCTCCAGATATGTGCGATACTGCTCGGCTGTTGTGTTGTCCGGCAGAACGTCGTTGGGCATCCACTGATGGAAGTAGACTTCCAGATAACCTGTTATGGCCTCACTGATATTGCCCTTGGCGGAAAGAGAGACCCTGTCCACCGTCATTCTCGCATTGCCGCTCTCAGGCGCGTAGAACCTGTTTTGCGCATAGCCGTGAAGTTCGACATTTTGAAGCTGAGCGCCGGCACCTATTGCCAGGCTCAACAATAAACCTATAAGTATTGCCCCAATCAAATATTTTTTCAAAACTTCTCCTCCTCGTGCTTAACGATAGATATTCACATCCAACCTAGTAAATTGTATTTGAACATCACCTCCATATTGAACTGCATTAAGGAAATAATTCAGTTTTACGTGGCTCAGCAGAAGCTTCGCCCCCCCAATACGCTATGCGACACTCCAGTAATTGGCGAAAATCTCTATACGCCTGAACCCTCTCGCATTAACTTCTCTCTCTGTTGTCGACTACACGGTCTTTGGGACCTATGGACTGAAGTGTCTTCGGCTCTACAAGTCGTACTTTCGGCGTAATGCCCAATGCACCGTGAACACGACGCCTGATATCCTCTTCAAGCTCGACCAGCTTGAGCATCTGGTCGCTGATCATGTGGCCGGCCAGTTCGATATTTAAAGTCAGATGATCCAGCCCACCCTCACGATCCAAAACTATCTGATAGCGAGGCTCGACATGCTCGATATCATAAAGGAGCCTCTCGACCTCATGTGGATACACATTCACCCCACGAATGATAATCATATCGTCGGTGCGTTTCATTATTGGCGCTATCCTCAACGTCGTCCGCCCGCACCTGCATGGCTCGCGTGTGATGGAGGTGATGTCTCTGGTCCGATATCGGATCATAGGAAGACCCTCCTTGGTGAGAGTCGTTATTACCAACTCGCCCTCCCGACCCTCCGGCAGGACCTCGAACGTCACAGGGTCAATAATCTCTATCAGAAAATGATCCTCGTTCACATGCAGGCCGCTTTTCAACTCACATTCGCCCGCTATGCCGGGTCCCATCACGGCACTCACACCGTAATTGTCCGTCGCAACTACCTCTAGGCTCGACTCGATCTTTGCCCTCGTATTATCACTCATCGGCTCACCGCCGAATAGACCTGCCCTTAAGCTCAGGCCCGCCGGAGATACACCCATGCGATCCATAACTTCGATCATATAAAGCGCATAACTGGGAGTGCCCACGAGAGCCGTGCTTCGGAAATCCTCCATGATCTGGACCTGACGCTCGGTGTTTCCAGAGGAGATAGGAATAACCGATGCCCCAAGCCTCTCCGCACCACAGTGCATACCGAAACCGCCCGTAAAAAGTCCGTACTCGAATGCGATCTGCACGACATCGTCCTTGGTAAGCCCCGCTGCGCTCAGCACCCGTGCAACAAGCTCAGCCCAATGCTTCAAGTCGTCCCGAGTATATCCCAAGACGATAGGCCGTGACGCCGTGCCCGAAGATGAGTGTATCCGCACTATCTCTCTTAAAGGAACGGCAAACAATTCATAAGGGTAGCCATCGCGAAGGTCGTCTTTCGTCGTAAACGGCAGTTTGGAAATATCACCCAGTGACATAATGTCCTCGGGCACAATGCCGATTTGTGAAAATCGCTTGTGGTAAAACGGCACGTTTCGATATACTCGATTGACCGTAAGCTGCAGCCGCTCCAGTTGAAGCTGCTCCAGCTCATCGCGTTCCATTCGCTCGTATCTACGATTCCAAATAGGCATTTTCGCTACCTTTCGCAAACGCAAATCTCAACGGCTCGGCAGAAACTCGCCCTCCCGGCATTACCTCTCAGACATCTGCCTGTAGCCCTTGCCCAAATACGCCCGTTGGATCTCAGGATTCTTGGCAAGCTCCGAAGCCTGACCCTCCATCACAATCCGGCCGGTCTCCATTACATATGCCCGTTTTGCAATACCAAGCGCAGCCTTTGCGTTTTGCTCGACAATCAGCACGGTTGTCCCAGTTTTGCGCAGGTCGACAATTACCTTAAAAATCTCCTTTACGACCAAAGGCGCAAGTCCCATCGACGGCTCATCTAGCAGCAGCATCTTGGGCGCCGCCATCAGAGCACGACCTATCGCCAGCATCTGCTGCTCGCCGCCGGAAAGCGTCCCGGCAAGCTGAGTCGCCCTCTCACTGAGCCTCGGAAATACCTCATAGACCCTTTCCAGATCACTCGACATATGAGCCTTCTTCGCAAGCCTGCCGCGCCTGTATGCCCCAAGAATCAGATTTTCATAGACCGTCATCCCGGCAAAAAGCTGGCGGCCTTCAGGCACCTGCACAAGCCCCATCTCGACAAGGCGCTCCGATGACTTGCCTGTCACGTTCTCGCCCGCAAAACATACTTCGCCGGTACCGGCTTGTATCACACCCGATATCGTGTTGAGCGCGGTCGTTTTGCCCGCGCCGTTCGGTCCGACAATCGCCACAATCTCGCCAGGATCGACATGAAGTGATATGCCTCGCAGGGCTAGAATGCGGTCGTAATATGTGACAAGACTGCGAATCCTGAGCACTACCTCGCCTCCATGCCCAAATAGGCCGCAATCACATGAGCGTCGTTCTGGACTTCGTAGGGCGTGCCCTCGGCGATCTTTTTGCCCTGATCGAGCACCATTACCTCGTCCGAAATCTCCATTACAAACTGCATGTCATGGTCGACCAGGAGCACGCTTACACCCTCCTTGACTATACGCCGCAGGAGATCACAGAGTTCATCGGTCTCGCGGGTCGATAGACCAGAAGCCGGTTCGTCCAGCAGCAGCAGCCTGGGTCTGCTCGCAAGCGCCCGCGCTATCTCCAGCATCCTCTGTTTGCCGAACGGCAGGCTGCCCGACGGCATGTGTGCCATGTCGGCAAGACCTACCCTGTCGAGCTGTGCAGCCGACTCTTTGAAAATCTTCCTCTCTTCACGCAGGTGACCTGCCCACCTGAGAGCAGCCGACGCGATCCCCTGCCTGCTCCAGCAGTGGCAGCCGACCATAACATTCTCCAAAACCGTCATGTTCTCAAAGAGCTGGACATTCTGAAATGTCCTGGCTAGTCCCAATGAAGCGACCTCATAACACGGCTTGCCCACTATCGAGACACCGCAGACACGTATGTCACCACCGCTTGCGGGCATAACGCCGGTCAGCAGGTTCAACAGTGTGCTCTTGCCCGCTCCGTTGGGACCGATGAGCGCCTTAGTCTGCCCGGCGACTACCATTAAGTCCACATTGTCTACCGCGACAAGCCCGCCGAACGAACGTGTTACCGATTTTGCCTCAATGAGTAATTCCAAGGCTCTATTTCGCCCTTCCACGCCGTGCGGTTCGCCATGCCGCAGCCGCCATATCCGTAATGCCGCGCACAAATCCCTGCGGCAGCATTACCATCACCATTATCAACACCGCGCCAAAAACTATCGGGTCCAAACCCTTGAGCGTAAGACCCATTATGCTGACATCAGCCTTGTCGAGGTTGAGCATCCAGTTCTTGAGAAGCTGGATCACGCTCGCGCCGAAAAGCGCACCCCATACACTCGCCATTCCGCCGACTACTACCATCACCAAAAGCTGAACCGAGACCGCAAACCCGAAATCACCCGGATTCACGTAGCCGACACCCGCATTGTGTGCATGCAGGCTCCCTGCAACCGATGCCATCGCTGCGCTCAAGACAAACACCTGAATCTTGTATCGCTGTGTGTCCACACCTAGTGACTCTGCCGCAACCTCGCTGCTGTGCACCGCCCGAAAAGCCCTTCCGACACGGCTTCGCACAATATTGACCGCAAGCACGAGCGCTATGAATACAAAACCCCAAACCAGATAATAGTATTGCTTCTGTAAATCGACCTGGCCGCCCGCGAGCAATGCGAATATGTTACGCACGAACCCGGGTGAACCGTCGAGCCACGCTATGGAAGGAATGCCGAATATGCCGTCGCTTGAACCGCCGGTCACCGCAGTCCACTGCCTGAAAATTATCTCGACAATGACACCGAAGCCTAAAGTCGCCATGGCGAGATAGTGACCTTTGAGACGCAGCACCTGGCCGCCGATCAGATAGGCAATCAGCGAGGTAAATATTATGCCGACCAGCATGGCCGTCCATGGCGATGCACCGCCTTTCGACAGCACGCCCAGCAAGAACCTGTCACAAACGGCAGCCGAAAGTGCACAGATAATGCCTGCCGCCCCGGCTCTCCACCACTTTATCCTCATGGCGATGCCAAAGAGTGCCATTCCGACGCCATATATGAGCAGTGTTGCCACAAAATGCGATCTCGAAAGCGCTGCAACCCATCCTAAAAGAACAAGTGCCACTGCTCCAAGCGCAAGCCTGCCGCCAGTGACCCTGGCGATAGACATCAGTGCCGCCACACCCGCAATGATGCCTACTCCAGCGCTGAACCCGGGTATCACTTCGGAGGATATTGGACGTACAGTGAGGATCGCGGACGTATATGCCCCGATGCCAAAGAATGCAGCATGACCAAGAGATATCTGCCCTGCATAACCCATCAATAAATTCAGCCCGATGGCAAGCAGCGCACTGATCCCGATATAGATGAGCAGCATCAACCCCGTCTCGCTCGTAAACCTGGGCAAAAATGCGCATACGAGCACAAAAATGATAAACGGCAGCAGGTTCCATAAACTCGATTCCGCCGCAGGACGTCTTACCTTTACCGGAACCACCGCAGAGGTCTCGACTGCCATATCAAGCCACCACCTTTCGGCGAGAAAGCAGACCCTCTGGTCGAACAAAAAGTATCACCAGCAGAATAACGAAAGCTACTGCCTCGCCGTAATCGCTCGAAAGCAGCCCCCCGGCCAGAGACTCGATGATCCCCAGGACTATTCCTGCCGCCACTCCGCCGCCAAAACTGCCCAGCCCTCCCATCACAGCCGCGCAAAAGCCCTTTAGACCTAAGGCAGTGCCCATGTTGCAGCGGGCATAAAAGACCGGCGAGACAGTCACTCCCGCAACAGCGCCCATCGCCGCCGCCATCACAAACGAGAGCACGATCATCTTCTTCACGCTGATCCCGGCGAGCTTTGCACCGGTCGGGTTCATAGAACAAGCACGCATCGCCTGACCGACCAGCGTGTATTTATAGAATAAGTGCATTCCGATAACCAGCAGCGCCGTAATCCCTACGACCCATAGGTCCTGTGCTCTGGCTGCGGCTCCAAATATATGGAAAATTCGATCCTCAACGCCAAATTGCGTCACCCTGCCCGTAAACGGAGCAACCGGAATCGCCTGCTCACCCCAAAAAAGCTGTGCAAGACCGCGAAACATTATCGAAGCGCCTACGGTGATGATTATCAGTGTCACCAAAGACGCTTTCTTGTGCGGTATGATTACGCAAAGTGCCACAAATGCGCCGACCAGACATCCCGCAATGACCGCAACCGGAAATGCAACAGCCAGGCTGAACTTCGCTACCAGCACTGCGGCAACCATTGCGCCTATCATCACAAACTCACCCTGAGCTAAGTTAATCACCTGGGTGGAATTGTAGATGATCGAAAAACCGATCGCTACTATCGCATATATGCATCCGCTGGTAATCCCTGAGACTACCAGTTGGGGAATCTGACCTAATTGATCCAATTACTACCTCGATAATAGCTGAGAGCGGAGAGTGGAGAGCCAAAAGCCCGGACCATCACCGTTCGGTTAACTATCCAAACTGATGAGTGGCGACCTCCGAATCGTCACCAGTTAACCAAAATTAATAGGAGGCTGGATGCGAAACTTCCAACCTCCTGTATTTCACACTATTAGGTGCTATTTGAGCGCCCACTTGCCGTTTTTTATCTGAACGAGAGCAAAAGCATTCTTGTCCAGGCCGGCATGATCTTTTGAACTGAAATCAAATACACCGCTGATGCCGACAAACTTCTTCTGGCCCTCTATCGCTTTTCTGACTTTCGCGCGGTCGCCGCCCACCTTCTTTATGGCATCCGTCACAAGTGTGAACGCATCCCACGCATGCCCGCCGAATGTGTTTGCAGGCCTTTTATACGTCTTAATATACTGAGAGGAATACTTCACAAGCTGCTTCTTCTGAAGATCGGATGATGATATCTCTTTGGCAACAATCAGCTTGCCGGCGGGAAATATCACACCCTCGGCTGCGCTTCCAGCGAGTTCGATGAACTTCATGTTCGCGACGCCATGACTCATAATCAATGGTATCTTGATCCCAAGTCGCTTCACATCCTTGGCCACAATCGCAGGACCGGGATTTGTGCCCCAGCAGATGATTGCCTGAGGCTTTGCAGCGCGGATCTTGGTGAGCTGAGCCGTCATAGAAGTGTCGGCTGTGTTAAACGATTCCAGCGCAACCGTCTTGATCCCAGCCTTCGCTGCTACAGCCATCCACTGATCGCGGCCGCTGGAACCATATGCATTGGAATCATTTATAAATCCCACACGCTTGATCTTCTTCGACTTCAAATAGACGATGATCTTTTCAACCGCGAGCGAATCGGCCTGCGCCGTCTTGAAGACATATGGCTTCACCGGCTCGACAATCTTGATGCTTGCCGCGCATGAGACGAGCGGCACCTTCGCATTCTGGCACATTTGAGTAATCGCCAGACTCGGACCCGAAAGAGTGGGACCGATTATTGCAACCACTTCCTTGTTGGCCAGCAATTTTTGACACGCCTGCACCGCCTGCGCAGGACTGCCGCCGTCATCGTAAAACTCAACCTTTACCGGACGACCCTTGATGCCGCCAGACTTGTTTACCTTTTCTACAAGCATCTGGACAGTTTCGCGCTCCGGCACACCCAGAGGAGCATTGTCACCAGTGGTCGAGAAGATCGCACCGATGACATACGGTTTTTTTGCACCCTTTGCACCCCAACTCGGTGCAACAACCAGCACTGCAATAACTACAACAACCAACAAAACCAGCAAACGCTTAACCATTCTCCTAACCCCCCAATTGATTTTCGATTGATTATTGATTATTGAGTATTAGTTTTTGTTTTCTGGTATAAGTTCAAGGCCGTATTTACTCAGATTGCATATAGTGTCTCGCCGTCGAGGATCTTGACGCCCTTCTTCTGCAAAGACGTAATAGCCTCGTCGACCTTTTCGACCCTGAATATCACTATCGCGTTCTCGCCGGAAGCACCGACAAATGCATACATATACTCGATGTTTAGGCCGCACTCGGCAAATGCGTCTATTATTCCGGCCAGACCACCGGGCTTGTCGGGAACCTCAATTGCCAGCACCTCTGTCAGCGCAACAGTGAAACCTGCCTTCGTCAGTACCGACTTCGCCTGGGCAGGATCGTTGACTATAAGCCTGAGAAGACCATAATCGATGGTGTCGGCAATCGATAATGCACGCACATTGATACCAGAGTCCGCCAGAGTCCGAGTTACATCCGCAAGACGACCTGATTTGTTTTCTATAAATACAGATAGCTGACTTACTTTCATTTGTACAGATCCCTCCTGTCAACAATTCTCTTCGCCTTGCCTTCACTGCGTGCTATGCTCTTTGGCTCCACAAGTTTGACCTTCAGCGAAATGCCCAACAATGAATGCAACTCGCCTGCAATCTTGCGCTCCATGGCCTCCAGTGCTCTAACCTCATCCGAAACCAGTTCGGGAGAGACTTCTACCCAGACCTCCATCGTGTCCATCTCACCTTCGCTGCGGTCCACAACGATCATGTAATGCGGCTCAGTGCCTTCCATTTCCATCAAGACACTCTCTATCTGGCTCGGGAACACATTAACACCGCGAACGATGAGCATGTCGTCAGTCCTGCCCATTATTCTGTGAACTCTGTTGAACGTTCGCCCGCAGGGGCATGGTTCGTCAAACATATATGTGATGTCGTGAGTCCTATAGCGAAGGATCGGCAGAGCCTCTTTTGTCAGGCTGGTAAAGACAAGCTCGCCCTTGCTGCCCGGCGGCAGCGGCTCGTCCGTATCCGGGTCGACTATCTCGGCTATGAAATGATCCTCATTGATATGAAGACCGTTCTTTTCCAGACACTCATACGCAACGCCCGGACCCATGACCTCGCTCAGACCGTATATGTCCAGAGCATCTATATTGAGCAGCTCTTCGATCTTGCGGCGCATATTTTCAGTCCATGGCTCCGCGCCGAGAAACGCAGCCTTCAGCGGCAGTTTGGAAGTATCCACACCCATCTCATGAGCAGTCTCTCCGATAAGCTCGGCGTAACTGGGAGTGCAACACAAGACCGTGCTCCCGAAATCCTGCATGATCTGGATCTGGCGCTTGGTGTTGCCGCCCGAGATTGGCACTACGGATGCACCTATGCGCTCGGCACCGCAGTGCGCACCCAGCCCACCGGTAAACAAACCATATCCATACGCATTCTGCACTATGTCACCCTTGGTGGTGCCGCCTGCGCCCAGCGTGCGCGCTATACATTCCGCCCATATTCCAATATCACCTTGTGTATAGCCTACCACGACAGGTTTGCCTGTCGTGCCGGAACTCGCATGGACCCTGACCACCTTGTCCATCGATACCGCATACATGCCAAATGGATAATTGTCCCTGAAGTCAACCTTGGTGGTAAACGGTATCTTGGAGATATCCTCTATGCCGCGTATATGCTCGGGACGCAGGCCTATTTCGTCAAACTTGCGCTTGTAGGCCGGAACATTCTCATAAGCATGCCTGACCGTCTTCATCAACCGATAGTTGCGCAGCGCATCCAACTCGCCTCGGTCGACGCATTCGGCGTCTTTATTCCAATAATGCATTTTATATGTTGCCTCCGCACAAAAAGAGGTTAGAAACTTTGTAAAAGTTTCTTAAGCTCTGCATATTATCCCACAAGAAAACCGTCTTAGCAAATGTAAACAATCATCAGGACATAGGCCCGCGAAGCATATAAGCTGAGCTTATTACAAAAATATTTCCAGCAGACTGCAGCAGATTCCTTCTTTTGCTTAAGATTTTGCTCACAATTATCCCATTAATATTCTTCCGAACTTAAGGTAGCAGGCACATTTGACTAATTGTTGAGCTATAGACAAAAAAACAGCCCCGCAAAACATCGCAGGGCTGAGATGAAATATCAGTCGATATCCGTCAATACATGCGCATTTATATTGCTTGCAGAACCTGACGTGACCAGACCACCCGTGCCGAGCAGATATACCAGATAATCATCAGTGGTTACAGTCGCGCTGTACGGCAGCGTGCCTCTGACGACCGCCTGATATATGTTTACAGGGCTGTAATCATCATTGGTATTGAACCAATTAACGTCATCATATACCGGCGCCTCGCTGATAACCGGATACTGATAAGGCGGCTTGAGCGGATTTACAGACCAGAAATTTTGTGTGTTGGCAACATCTGCTGCAGCCAGCAGAGGAGCGACGTTCGCACCGACAAGGTTTGCAACCGTGCTGCTTGCGGCATCGGTAATAAATACCAGCACTTGGGAAACATAACCTGTGAAATCATCCTGAGCATATGTATACCAATAGGGCAGCATTATTATTTTGGTATACGCATAATTGGGTAAAACCTGCGCCTGTTTGATCCTGTATTTGGAGCCGGTAGAAACCCATTTGCCGCCAAGCGGGCCTGTCGCCACTATGGGAGCATCGATCACAGTATCTGATGGGGTCAAATCGGCCTGGACACCATCAAGCGGCATGCCATGCGGGTTTGTGTTCTCATCATAGTCATCGGAATTCATGACCACCCACGGAGTCGTGATCCACTCGACATACACAATCTGCCAAATGCCCGAATAGGTGCCGCCCGGAGCCGCTGAAAAAACCGGATTCTGACTTGAATTTGTGAAAATGTACATATAGGCATTTGCATTTCCAATCAGGCTGCTGAGTTTTTTACTCAGATCCAGGTCGTAACTCCACGCAAACGATATGCTGTTGGTCTCACATGGCACAAACCATGCAAGCTGGTTGTTATACCAACCGCGCTGCATTTCAACATCCATGTAGCCATCCGGCTTCGGGAAGACTGCAAGAGATGCGCCTGTGCTCATCACAATCAACACGGCAACCATCACAAACAAGAGACTGTACCGAACCATCATTCATTCCTCCTTCTAGTTGTTGACAGGTTAACTACTACTTCTAGTGACAAGCAGCGGTATTATTTGCTGCTTTTGTCCACTGCCGCAGTAATTACCCCTGACGATTTCTACACAAAACGTAATGGTGACATTTTGTCACACTTGTGTCATTGTGTCAGTTTGCCACTTGCCCTTGACACCTCTTGAATGCGATCTTATAATAGACTCACTGATGATGGGGGTGAACTACACTGAGAGTAAGAGCTAAGGAACTTAGAAGAACCAGAAAACGAGCGCAAGAAAACTACAAGGCAAGGCTTCGAGAAGAGTCTAAGAAGAGGAAATAGCTCGTTTTTATAGCCTTGATTATGCGGAAAGTGCATAATCAGGGATTCGATAGCATTATTCACGCTCCTCGTGAATAATGCGTGCTATAGCGTGATGCCGGCCAGAGGCTGCTCGATGCGGTCGATGAGTCGGCTTGTCTTTGTACGCTCGTCAAAAGCTACCCACAAACAGTTATCCACAGCATCATGGATCGACTCTACGTGAGTAATCAAGATTATCTGCTCGAATCTGTTCTTGAGGTTTTGCAGGAGAGATATCACATTGTCACGGCGGCTGTCATCCAGCGAACCGAATACCTCGTCCAAAACCAGCAGTGAGAAAGACTGCCCTGCCCTATCGGCTATCATCTGAGATATCGCCAACCTCAGCGCCAGGTTCACTATATCATCCTCACCGCCTGAAATTACCGGTTTGAGTTCGCCGTCGTCACGGATGGTGGCCTGGTAGCTGTCGTTGATCTCAAGTGTATCGTAGCGGCCGTCAGTCATCATTGCCAGAAGCTCGCTTGCTATGGCCTCAAGCTCGGGGCGAATTCTGTCGTTGAGTTCGGCTCTGAGCTTATCCATTGCTTGGGCAAGAGTCTCCAAATGCAAGCGCTCCGAGCGCTTATGCTTCAGACCCTCCATCCTGGACTTATACTGCTCCTCCTCACGCTCGATTGCAGTATGCAGCGCACTCGCGATATTTACCTCACCATGCTCGCGTTCGAGCTGAAGAGCAGACGCATTCAGCGCGGCAGTCGCCTCTTCATACTCACGCATGAGCTTCTCGCGGTCATCCGGCGAAAACGCAAGGTCCGCCAGAGTCTTCTGTGACTCCTCAATCTCCTTTACCCGGGCTGCGAGTCCTGCTTCAAGTTCTGAAATCTCTGTGCGGACAGCAGGCAGGCGTTCCAAAGCCGACTTCAAGGCTATGGCACGATCATGAAATGGACGAAGTTCGTCGCCCGCCTTACGCAGTTCGGCATACCTGGTCTGATCGAAACCACCTGGGATCGATTCGATTTGCTTTCGCATGGAATCATGTTCAGCCATGCGCGAATGTATCTGCTCACCAAGACTCTTTTTCTCCGCAACAAGCGCATCTGCAGCAGCTTTTTCATTTCTGAGCTTTTCGATCTGGGCTGCAAAGTTTGCGCGCTCTGCTTCCATCTTCTGAATCTGCGCTGAGTCAGACTTACGCGCAGCAGTATTACTCTGTACCTGTGCGATCTGGTCAGTGATATCTTTTATTTGAGCATCGAAATTGGCTAGTACTGTGGGCAGTTCGTCACCAAGCGGTCTCTCGCATGTCGGGCATGCGCCCTTGGCTCCCGCCTCGGCAATCTGTGCACGTTTGGCCTCGATCTCAGCCTGTCGTGACATGAGATTATTTATCTGCGCCTTGTCAGTATGCTCCTGTGCTATTCTTTGCTCTCTTGCCGTGCGCAGCATCTCTTCGGACTTGGCAAGAGCCTGCTCACCCGCTGCAAGCGCCGCAGATGCGCGCAGTTGACCCTCGTCCACCCTAGCCAGTTCCCTCTCACGCGACTGCAAACGCTTGATATCCTGCTCAATCGCTGCAATCTGACCAACCAAACGCTGGCGGTCGCCCTCATGTTTTTGAAGCTCCGCCAATTTTCGATATTCGACCTTTGCCTGCTCGAATTCATCCAGCTTTGGCGCCAGAGCATCAAGTTCCTTCTGTTTCGACTCCATATCGGCAAGCTCGGCCTTGATCTGGGTCATGCGGTCCCCGGAACGTTTGACATCCGCACGGTCGAACTCCAGTCTGCGCGATATCTCATCGAAGCGCTTCGACTTTTGATCCGAAGCCTCTTTCATCGGTTTGAGCTTGTCAACTGCCTCAGCCGATGTCTTTTGGACTCTCTCGGCCTCGGCAAGAGACGATTTAGCCATAGCAAGCCGTGCATTGGCCTCTTTCTTGCGCTCCTTAAGCTCCTCCGGGTCGGCAAGACCCTTTTCCAGTCCCTCAATCTCACGGTTCAGACCCTTGCGATCCTCATTTGCCTTGTCGCGAGCCTTGGTGACCCGGTCATAACCCAGCATCTTGCCTATAGAAGCCGCACGCGCTCGACCGTCCATCGAAGCCATAAACTCCAGAGCCTTCTGACCCGTGAAGAAACTCGTGAAGAATGCGCGGTAATCCATGCCGAGCAGCTTTGTGACCGACTCGGAAACCTCAGTCATGCCCGAGCGCAGTGGACGGCCATCGACTTCCAATACAGCCGTACCCGACTTGCCATGACTGTCAAGCGTGCGCGCCACTTTATAGACCGAACCACCAAGCTCGAACGTGAGGTTCACGCCGACCTTTGCCCCACCCTCGCTTGCCTTGGTGCGGATAGTGTCGTTTGTCCCGCGGACTGCGGGCGCGCCATAGAGCGCCCACGCGAGAGCCTCCAGCACTGTGGACTTGCCCGCGCCGTTTGGACCGATGATGCCGGTCACGCCGTCGGTGAAGGTGATCGACGAATCGATATGCTGTCTAAAGTTTTTGAGTTCAAGGCTTATTAATTTCATTCTGACTGTGCCATTTTGATCAGATAATCCCGGCCAAGGTCTACAAACCGCTCGCGGTCGACGCCTGCAGGAATGTCGTAGACTTTCGCGAACTCATCCCACTCCTCTTCCAGAGGCTTAGCCGCACCCGACTCCGACGCCGAAGTAAGAGTCCGGCCATCACGGCTGGGAGGACGAAGTTGAAGCTCGAAATGCAGAGCCTCTGATCTGACCTGGCGTATTAGTGAGAAATCAAGGTCCGCTTGCACAGACCTGTGCAAGTTTTCGACTACAAGTCTAACAATCTTGTCCTCATAACCGCCCTTGATGCTCTCAACCTTGCGCTGGATCATTGTGTTAAGGTCACCAGCGACTACACCTGCCGCATCTATCGGGCGAAGGTCGATTACATCACGAGTGTCTATCTTATGGAAATCGACCAGCTTATGCTCATCGAGGTCATACTCAATCAGGCCCTTGGGCTGTTTGGTCTCACTCCAGATATTGGTGCTGGTGTACTCTGTCGACCCTGCATAGTATGCATTCGGCGCAAGCTCCTCGAACACGTGATAGTGGCCAAAGGCTATATAATCCCAGGCGTCCGATATCACCTGGTCACGCCTGATCTCATAAAGATCGTAGGCATTGTGTATCACGCCCTCGAGTGTGCCGTGAACCATCAGCACATTGTACTTACTCGACGTGTCAGGCTCTATCTTGAGTGAATTCAAATTCGGCAGCGCTCTATGGCAGAGGCAGAATACAGACATGTGCAAGTTATCGAGTTTAACTTGCACATACTCTGAGTGCGCAACGTATACATCCGGCACGTTTGCGAACAAATCCAGTATGCAGCCGGTATCTGTCGAGCGGGGCGAGTCGTGGTTGCCGCCGATTATCACGACAGGTGCGGCTGTCTTGTTTCTCAGATTGGTGAACTCGCGGAAAGTCTGTTGGATGGTGAGGTTGCTCGGACGGACGACGTGAAACATGTCCCCGGCGATTAAAATTACATCCGGGTCTATCTCGATTACCTTGGCGAGTGCCTGCCTGAACGCCTGGAAGACATCAGCTTCGCGGCGGTTTATGCCCTGGCTGGTTATTCTGTTGTATGCGCGGTAGCCCAGATGGGGGTCCGCTATGTGTGCGATTTTCATGGTTAGTTAAAAAGTTTGAATGTAATACATGCAAAAGACTAAATGGAACTTAGTCTATTATTCTTAGTTGCGTAAGTTTCTTTTGTAGCTCCAGTATCCCTTTCTCCGTAACGCCAGTACGCTCGACGTGCAATATGTGCAATTCTGATAACCCCACGAGATTATTCAATCCAATGTCAGTGACATTAGAAAGACCACTAAGGTATAGATGCCTAAGTCTTGTCATTTTTTCAAGGTACTTCAAGCCCAAATCATTAATATGCGTATCACTCAGAACTAATTCATTCAGTTTTGTAAGGTCTCTAAGATAAGACAACCCATCATTCGTTATATGATTGCCACTCAGCACTAAACTCTGCAGTTCTGTAAAATCACCCAGACATTTCAATCCTTCATCGGTAATATTAGTAGCATGTATAGTAAGTTTCAATAAACCATTCAAGTCCTTAATATTTTGCATTCCTTTATTAGTAATATTCGCACGGCCAAGATTTAATACTTGCAAATGGCTTAAAGAGCCAAGGTACTTTAATCCGATATCGGTTATAAGCGTATCATTAAGAAATAGTTCTTGTAATTCGATCAACTTACCGATGTGCTTCAGTCCTATATCTGTAATTAGCGTACCAGCTAGATTTAGCACCCTGAGGCCAGTTAACGTCTTGAATTGACGTATGTCCTTATCTGTCACATGAGCACAATTGAGGTCGAGATTCTCAATCTCGTCAAGCCGACCAACTGGAATAATATCACCATCTTCGATATCTAATTCTTTTCTAATCGCTTGTGCAATTGTATCTGCAAAATCTGGAGAAAAACCTGTAGCACGTTGCGTCTGTGCAAAATCACGAACTGCTCGTCGAAGTTCAATATCTGTAAGCCATGATTCACCCTGGGAACGCAAAGCATCAAGTAATTCCGGATGCGTAGATAACTTGTCTATAATTCCTAAACGCTTAGATGTTTCTCTACGATCATCCTCATGCACATTCGTAGAAGCCTCATTTTGAAGAGACTCAACTGATCCAATGCGATCTAAAGCATTCATTTCTATTGCACCACATAGCAATTCATCATTGATAAGCTCAGCATATAAATCGCCTAGAAGATGATCAAGAATTCTATTAAAAGCCAAGGCGGCAGCAATGTCTTGTGTAAGTTCCTGATACTTAGACAGATTAGCGTCGCCACTACGATCAATGAGCTGCCAAAGACTACAATCAAGTAAAAAGTTATTGATCAGCCTTATCAGGCTCCGCGGGTTTGTTTCTGCACCACAGGCTAACACCGGCTGAATATTCAGTAGTGCTTTTATCTGCTGTTGCGTTGCTCCATGTTTATCAGCAACATCTGTAACAGTCCGTTTAACAAAATCATTAAATCTGGTTCGATGACTAGGAATGGGGATAGGTAACTGGATTATCTTCTCCATATAGAAACGGCCCCAATCACCTTCTTTGCCATCAAAGTGATCACGGTATCGCTTTTGAAGATATCCCTCTATTGGACGCCTATCAACAGCAAGCACAAATACAAACCCAGGTTGCGCAAGAATAAGCTTTATACTTTCAAGTAAAAAAACGGCCTTATCCGGCTGGCAGCGATCCAGATCATCTACAAATACAGCTATCTTTACTTTGCTTCCATCACGAGCAACTTTCTCGAGCATTTCAAAAGCAGAGTGATACATCATCTCCCCTTGAAGAGGATTTGACTGGTTTCCAATCAGCTCTTCTGCTTTGAGAGCTTTGTCCGCATCAAACTCTACACCAACTTTGCCAACAAGAGGCATTCCGACTTCACCGGAGAACTTCATTCCACGAGCTAAGGCTCGAATTGATGCGCCCACTTTGCTGAGAGCTTCCAGTGATTCGTTTTTGTCAACTTTCTTTTCAATCTCATCCGCGATGGCAGCTACAAGTGGAAAAAGTGGATGTTCCTCCCGTTCAAATTGCCAAGCATTGAACCACACTGTGACAACGTCTTGGTGATGCTCGTCAATGAGTGCCTTAGTCAACTTTAGAAGAGTCGTCTTGCCATAACCCCACTCACCATGGACACCAATAGTGAAAGGTCCACGCGTACCAACGACCGAACCGGCAATCATCTTTGCCCAGGGCATCAGGCCAAGATAATCGTGTTCTAGATCATCAATAGGCTGATCTTCGATTAATGGAATTAAATCAAAATCAGTATTTAGGTCTTTTGTGCTTTTTTGTGGCATATTCTTTGTCCTGGAAATCGAGATTTATTCTTACTTACCACTTAGCGCACAGCAGATTCCTCGTCGTTCCTCCTCGGAATGACTGGGATTGAGACGTCGCTCGAAATAATCAATACAAAATATCAATCACTAAATCAGATAGCGCCCTCACCCTAACCCTCTCCCCCAGGAGAGGGAACAGGCAGGCATCTCAATACACACCAAAACAATAATCAATACAAAATACTAATTACTAAATCCTAATTACTCAATCCTGAAAGGGGTCGTTCGGGTCGGGATCGAGAACAGGGATAAAGCTCGGCTTGGCATCGGGTGTCATCTGGACGCCTGCTTTCTTGCGCACACAGTTCCTGAAATGGCTGACCGGGTCATCGGGCTTGCGTTGAAGAGTTATGTTCATCGCACGCACTATCTCAGTCGTGTCAGCCGCTGATGAGACTATATCGCTGACATCATTGCGGCTTACACCGCCATCCAGACGGTTCAGATTCCGCCATACAGCCTCCTCAAGAGGCAGGTCATTCGCCGGAGGGAACATCTTGATGCCGTCCGGCCCGCGCAGTATATTGGGCCTCGGGAACTTCACGAATATCGGCTGGTTAAAGTGCGGATGGCGGACCATCAACTGACCCTTAGAGAGTGTCGCCAGTTTCTCCTTCGTGGCAGAGGTGAGGACCTGGTAGCCTGGTGTGGCGAGTTCGTCCATATCCATACGACCATATATGCATGTCGCTGAGTTGCCGACAATGCGCTTGTGCACCTGGCTGCGGAACTGCTGCGCCGAGAAGAGCACCAGCCCCAGATAACGCCCGCGCTCGGATATATCGAGCAGGGTCTGTTTGAGGTAGGTCTCCTGACCGTCTGACGGAGCGTATTTATTGAGCTCGTCCACCACCACTATCACGTGCTTCACGCCCAAATCGCCCTTTTCGAGCCTCTGTCTGAGCTGACTCACGATCCTGGTGAAGACCAAATCCTGCGC
The DNA here is from genome assembly GCA_021371935.1 of bacterium. NCBI lineage: Bacteria > bacterium. Next base: position 51,805 of record JAJFVF010000008.1, on the reverse strand, counting down.
CTGCGGATCGACATTGGCGACATCAACAACATACACTGCGCGGTCCTCGAAATCACCCCAAGGCAGGTCCGACCTGAACTCGTCCGGGCTGACCAGACCCTGATATCGGGTGCTGAGGTTCGAGAGGCGATTGTAGACCTTGCGGATGGTGGCGTAGTGATGGGTCTTCCATTCGGAACGGTTGCTCTGCTCCATTTCTTTTAAGACCATATCGAACCAGTGGTTCATGTCCTGGAAGTTGCGCACGGTGATCTGCTGGCCGTTGACCTCGATGGTCTGATTAACCACACGATCCTTGATATATGAGATCAGGGCATCGGCTTTGGCATCCACATCGTCACGGTTCAACACGACTTCCGTAAACTCAAGAATATCTGTCAGACCCCACGAGAGGGGCGTGACGTCACCGACCAGGTCGGCATTGGTGCGCAGAGTGTTGAGGTTCACCCTGTCGGACTTGAACGGCGCAAAATACTTCACTTTCTTGAACGGCTCGCACGGCATACCGAGCAGCTTATACATCTCGGCGTCACGGTCGTCTATCGTATCTATGCCGTGCTGCTTATACAGCTCATGATATTGGCTGGACTTATCGACCTTGCCCGGAAAATCCAGGAAGAGCATATCGGGACCCTTGACATTGAAACAGACCACCGCAATGCCGTCGTCATCATGGTCCTTGAAGTGCTCGAAAATGCTCAGCAGGATAAACTCGATTGAGCTGGTCTTGGTGGCCAACCCCGAGACGCCCGTAATATTGAGATGCGCCGCTTCGGGGCCGAGCAGGAACTCGGAGTCCAGGTAAACAGGTGAGAGCAGGTCGCCGTTCTGATACAGGCCTATCGGGATGCCGCTCTTTTCCCAGAAGCCGTCCATGCGCAGGGCATTTCTGACTACTAAATCATCCGCCAGATACACAGGCGCTACGGGCACGGGCTGCAGCGGCTCCTCAGGCTCTACACGCAGCACAGCCGCAGTATAACATCGCACCTCATGGCGAAGTGTAGGAGCTTCAGAACCCGGATCGCCCTCTGAGCCGATGTAATCGTTCATTGCTGAGTTGAGATCGGTAAATCCGAACCCCTCCACTACGACTCCGTAGACCTCAAGATCGCCCTTTTTGACCATGACCAGAGTGCCGATGCCGACTTTACAATCGCCCTCGGCTGCCCAGAAGCTGAAACTGTAGGCAGTGCTTGGCTTTGCCTCGGTGGCTACCACTCGACCGACTTGTATAAGGTTTTCCTGCTCCATTTTTATGCTCCGTAAAGTGGCGACATGGATATCAAATGAGTTTTATATGAATCCTTAGTCTTTACTAGTGTCCACTGTTCTATAAATATTCAGTATTTCATTTCGGAAATCACTGTCGAATTCTTGCGACATTACTTCCACTGATTGAATAAGCGCTTCCAGAGCTTCTTCCGACACTATACGCTTATATCCTATCTCCTTTAGCTTCTCCACGGGGTATGGCATATAAGACAAAAGGTCAATTATCAGGTCTGCTACATCGTCTTGCTCTGAAGACAACGCATCTTGAATGGCAATCACTATGTTGGCAATTTCCTTATCTGTGGCATTAGATATTCGCTCTACAAAGAACTTCTGCAATTCTTCTGAAACTGCCGGGAAGTACAAGGACAAGCGATACCCAGCTTCTGCTCGGACATCAGACGCACTATCAGATGTAAGCAATACATTTGTAAGATATTTCCATGCTTGTTCTTTGGTAAGTCCATCTGGTCCGACAATGTGATCGTTGGCAGCATCAACCGAAACTTCTTTTACTGCAGATAGAGAGGCTGGCTGAATCGAGAATGACTCAATAATGTCCGACAATGAACCCGATATGTTCTTCACATCCAAACGGCTATTGTTAGTCAGAGGAATGTTTATCGTATATGGTCCTTGAGTGCTTACTATATGCCTTGATTGTTCAGACAAATCAAACCAGACCGCTGTGTCAAGAGATGGACTATAAACTACTCCAATTGTTGGAAGTGTATATCTTGCCCAATATTCATAATGCTCTAGGTTATCCGAAAACTTGAATGTTTTACTACTAAGATCTAATCGTGAATCACCACTCCTTATCTGCAATTTTGCCAATTGCCCTGACGCATATCCATCATGCACCAGTTCTATCTCTGCATCAATGCCAGTATCACTGCATTGAGTTTCGCGAAAAATAACTCCAGCACGTGCAAAAATATCACCTGTATGGTGCACGCCCATTCTTTCAACAAAATCTGTATCTCTTGTCTTTGGCATTTTCCCTTGCTCAGTCGCCCATAACTACTAAACTTGAGATTGCATTACATTAGCAAAATATGCAAGACAAATAAAGCATCAAGCATCTTATTAAACAGAAATCCATAAAATACTAGACATGCTGTCCCAGATCATTGTATAGATCGATTTGACTCAGTGAGCGAGGCTGATCATAAGAGAATCGAGAGATGTATGACTCGGCGCAACGCTCTTCATGTATAGCTCGCAGTCATGGATCGGGTAGATCAGTCTATCCCACCTGGCGTCCGGCATGCTCAGCGGGCTTCTCTCAGCCAGCAGCCATCGTGATATCTCATCCGCCATCTCCAGTGTCCGCTCGCATTTGGCTGCCTCGACACGCACCAGGCCAAAATAGACGTCGCGGCCGTCATTGGGGCGAAGGCGCAGATACCAGCTGTACACATCCGGACGATTGCGGCCCTTGGGTATGAATACTCCGCTGCGCTCGCCGGTCTTGAGACTCAGAATCTTTTGCTGATCTTCCCACAGAAAATACTGTGTCTGGTGGCTTTTTATCAATCCGACTATATTTGGCGAGTCGTACCTGTGATAGTCGCCGCTCAGGGAGCCGTCTACCAGAAGCCAATCATCCCTACCATCAAAATCGGAGAGCCACTTCGATGTGATTCTGCTCTCAAGATCGGAACGGATGTCACTTACTTTCTTCTCCGCACGCTCAATCACAATCAGCGGGTGCTCCTCAGGCGACTTACCGCGCTCACCGGTATCCACAGTATCGAACCCCGAGCTTGCAAGCTCCACCGGCGCACCCGGAAAATCATACGGAAAATAAAGTGACTCTCTGCGAAGGAAGTCGTGCTTGCGCATGCGGCGATCCTCACCGCGCACGCGGATTGTCGCTGCGACATATCCATACATCATCGGAAGCTGCGAGCCGAAGTATATTGGTCCACGCGGGCGCTGCATTCCGTCCATGAAATACGCCAGCTTGCCATGCTCCGCCTCGCCTACCGGGACCGCATCTATATTCCTGCCCTCGAGGTCGGATCCGGCCTGTCGAGGCTCGGCTGCGGCCAGAATCATGGGCATCTCATCGAGGTCATTGCGAGCCAGAACGACGTGAATATCGCGCTCGGCTTGAGCGTGGACATATGAGGATAAATTTCTGAGAAGTTCGCTCATTTCACCTTCCATAGGATGCGAACATACGTTAGTCCGCATTATTCACGAGGAACGTGAATAATGCTCTCAAAGACCCGGATTATGCGGTATGCGCATAATCCGGGTTAGGTTAATCTACCATTTGACGAGCTTCATGTCAATATGCTTGCAGGCACTGCTCAGTTTGAATGAATAAATAAGGCTCGGCAGGAGCCTCGCCCTCCCATATGGAATTTCGGATGAAGCATTTGCGGCAATATTCGTGGGGTTTACATAATTTGAAAGGCAAATGCTTCAGCCCTACGCTTGAACATACACTTATGCCGTCACAAGCTCCCATATGTGCGGAAGAGCGACACCGGCAGGTTCGGGTATCCAAAAATGCGCATAGTGTGTGAGTGCGCCTTGAGTGGGGTTGACTTCGACTATCTTCGCGCCGTGGTGTATCGCACGCTCGGCAAACCCGTATCCGCCTGAGACCTCCCCGGACGTGCCGACAATAAGCATCAGGTCGCACTCGGTCGCGGCCATAGTCGAGGCAATAAACGCTTCCTGAGGAACATATTCGCCGAACCACACTATATCCGGCCTGCACAATCCTCCACATCCACTGCACTTCGGCAGGCTGTCATCATCAAATTCATCGGGGAAATCATAATCCGCCACCATATGAGTCCGTCCGCAGTCAATGCACCTGACCTTTGTTACATCGCCATGAATCTTCACTATCTTACGGCTGCCCGCGCGCTCATGCAGATCATCGACATTCTGAGTGCACAGCAGAAACTCCGGGTAATAACTCTCCATCTGAGCTATGGCCACATGACCGGGATTGGGCTGGGCTGCTGCTATCTGCTTTTGGCGGGTACGATATAGGTTCCAGACCATAACCGGGTTATGCAGAAAACCATCGAGTGTGGCAAAAGTCATTGGATCATACTTGGTCCACTCGCCGTCGAGGTCCCTGAATGTGGGCAGGCCCGACTCCTTGCTGACACCGGCTCCCGTAAAAACAAAGACATTCCTGGACTTTTTGAGAATGTCTATCAGTTGGTCTTGTGACTGCTCTTTATCTGCCATATTTATGACTCCGAAATATCAGGTGCTTGTATGAGAATATGCGGTAGATCGGAATTATTATAACCACATCTCTCCATAAGCTGCAGGTGTGGATAGTGTTCACCCACCTCATAGAGATTATGCGAATCGCTGCCGAAAGCAAGTTTCACACCCGACTCAACGCACTTGATCACAAACTCCTCGCTGGTAATCTGGTTGTGAAAGTTGATCTCTGCAGCAACATTGTGCTCACGCAGCAGCCGAACAAGTGGATCAACCAAGCGCTCAGGAACTTTGTTCTTCGTCCCGTGAAAGATTCTGAACGGATGTGCGAGTATATCGATTCCGTGCTCAAACATCACCGATAGGCGGCGCAGCATCTCATCGCTTGCTTTATCCATATCAGGCTCGCTCTTTTTCAATTCCTCCAGCCAGTGTATGGAAGCAAGCCTCACTTGTATTTTTTGCATATCCTCTGGGCGGACAACCGGTTTGCCGGAATAATCACAGTCTAGCTCCAGCCCAAGATATGCAGGTGGACAGTAATGACTTGCCAGCTCAAAATAATCTGACAGTCGATCCTGATGGCCGTGGTCTGTTGCCAGTCCATCCTGCATAAACTCTGCGTTCCAGAACGTTGGAAGGTCGAAATACAATTGGCCGGAATGTTCAGTAAATACAAAACCGCCCAACCCGAACTCGTCAGCCAGTTGCACTGTAAGCTCGGGATCCATATTCTCCTGGCAGTATGCAAACGGTGTGTGGACATGATAATCAATCAGCTTCAGCTCCGGCGGCAGAGAAAGCTGATGCTGACGTGTGCTTACTGCATCGCCGTCCATCTCTATCTCAACAAAGCTAAATGGAGATTCACACAAAGCCGGGACGATTATTGATTTACCGGTTCCATTTTGAACCTGATTATCACCCGCATGATAGTGCCCGCTTATCGAGAGCGTACAGTTGTTATCGTCAAACGCAGACCAGACTTCCTGTGCATTGGTCAGCGAATATGGGCTGGGGCCACTTCTCGGAGCAAAGAGCGGCACATGCTGCAAGGATATGATAGGCCCTGCATGCCCATTGCGCGCGCTCTTCATGAGCTTTATATCGGCTAATGATCGGCTGGCATTGGAATCCGGCTCTTCATTATCTATAAAAGTTACGAACCTTATATCATCTATGTCGGTTATGCTCGAAGGTCTGTCAAAAACGCTGTAGAAGACATCCGCGTCAGGATCATGGTTGCCGGGAATCACAATGAGCCGGCTGTCGAGTCGGTCAGTTATGCTTTTCAGTGTTTGAAGCTCTTCGAGGGCGCTTGGGCTGTCTGGATCGTCTATTAAGTCTCCCAGGATGAGCGTAACGTCGGGTTTTATGTATCTATTTAACCTCTGAACCGTGCGAAGAAGAAGAATATGAGCTATTGCGCTGCGCCGCTTGGCGCATTCATCCAGAGAGATATTCTTGTAATGAATATCACCAATCACTGCTATTCTAAAGGACATAAAAACACTCTGTTAAATATTGCAAAGCTAAAGCGGGTATTCCTACCTTAACTCTGATTTCATTATATATTAGTTCCTGGGCAGTTGGCGGCAATCCTTCGTGAGTCCACATAAACAGTGAAGATTGACGTAAGCAAAGGAACATACCGAGCGGTATGGCAATCTTATATATTAGTCCGTATTATGCGTAAAGCTCATAATACGGTTCTCCGAAAGCATTATTCACGTTTCTCGTGAATAATGCGGGCTAGAGGTATATGTCAATGGATAGTCACAATGATTTTCGGTGGAAAGTATGGTTCTTCGCGCTGACGTTTTGTCTGTCGGCTGTATTCTTTTCATGCGTCACCGCTGCCATCGCAGATTACAAAGAAGGCGAACTTATAATCCGATATAAAGCAGGCGTGAACGCCAGCACAGCATCGGTGGGCACTGTAGCGAGCGCAAAAGTGAAACGGGAAATCAGCCAGATACGATCCAAAAGGATCAAGCTCCCAAAAGGTATTTCCGTGGAAGATGCAATCGCGAAGTACAAAAAAGATCCGGCAATCGAGTATGTCGGTCCGAACCACATTATTCACATCTGCACGGAGCCAAATGATGAATACTACCTCGACCCATGGTTATACTGGTACTGGCAGTGGGGTCTCTATTCGGACATATACCCCAACGCTGGAATCCAGGCTCCCGACGCCTGGGACATCACCACCGGCAGTTCTGATGTGATTATCGCAATTGTGGACACAGGGGTGTATACCAATCATGAAGACCTGGCCGGCAAGATTGTGACCGGACGCAACTTCGTTACGGGCGCTTCCGACCCCACTAATGCAAATGACGATAACGGCCACGGCACGTTTACCGCAGGTATCGCCGCGGCGCAGACCAATAATACTATCGGCGTGGCAGGGGTGAGCTGGGGAGCCAGGATTATGCCGATCAAAGTAATGGATGCAGACGGATATGGCCTGGAGTCCGATGCCGCCGAGGGGATAATCTGGGCAGCCGATAATGGCGCAAAGATTATTAGCATGAGCATGGGCGGATATGATGATGTTCCCGCTGAACAGGCTGCCATAGAGTATGCATATAACAAAGGCTGTGTGCTCGTCGCTGCAAGCGGCAATGATGGACTGAGCACGTCGTTTTATCCCGCGTCGTATGATCAGGTGATTGCAGTCGGCGCATCCAATGAAAACAGACAACGCTGCACCGAAAACGACTGGGGCGCAGGCGGAAGCAATTATGGAGAATACCTCGATGTTATGGCGCCGGGCAATGAAATAATGAGCACATGGTGGGATGAAGGCGGCAGCACATATAACATAGCGTCAGGCACATCAGCCGCCGCTCCTTTCGTAGCCGGCATCGCTTCGCTCATATGGAGCCTGCACCCAAGCTGGAGCAACGGCGAGGTGGTCGAACAGATCAAACTGAGCTGCCGTGATATCGGCACGACAGGATGGGACCAATATACCGGCTGGGGGCTGGTTAACGCCTATCACGCGCTGGTAGACCCGCCTCTGGCATCGAGTAAGATCAGTGATCTGTCTACCAAATCAAGCGGAACGTTGGTGAAAGTGGAAGATGCTGTCATTACCAGCGGCAGCGACCAGCTATCGGACAGAATGTATATCGAACAGAACGACCGCACCAGCGCGATTATGCTTCCATTCACTACCGTCCCGTCAGGATATTCCGAAGGAGATATTGTGCAGGTGATCGGAACACTCATGACCCAGAACGGTGAAAGAGTGATTCAGGGAGCCTCGCTGTCTGAGAGCGGCACTCAGACTCCACTCAAACCATTCTTGATGCAGACGAAGGCTGTCGGTGGAGGCACATTGGGTCTTAAACCCGGGGTAGACAACGGTTTTGGATTAAATAATGTGTCGCTGCTTATAACCATCTGCGGCAAGGTGACAGCAACAGGCTGGACTTATTTCTACGTTGATGACGGATCGAACCTCGAAGATGGATCGGGATTCACTGGGGTCAAGGTGATTTGCGGAAGCCTAACGAAGCCGGCAAAGGATGACTATGTCAGAATTACAGGTATATCGAGTGTGGAGCAGCCCGAAGGCCTTGAGATATATGTGCCTGTTATAAGGGTAAGAAAGCAGGACGACATTCAATCGATGCAATGACGCCGGGGTTGAAACGCCTACAAAGTATTCACGGCGTCACACAACTTAAATATTAATATTAAAGTTCTAATTGACTTAGCCAATATATTGAGATATACTGCAATTAGTAAGTTCAACAATTGTTTTGCGCTAGCATTCTGATTACATTGTCCGCTGCATACCCAGAGACTTAATCTGTAAGGTATGAGCGAGACGGAAGGAGAAAAAAGATGCGCAGCGAGTGTTATCGGCTGTACGCCATTTTGGCAGTAATTGCTCTGATGGGAGCACTTGGAATATCTGCAAGTGCTGACCCGCCGTCATGGTCCAGTTTTGACCCCGCCGACGTCACCGGCATATTCCTCACACAATTACCGACAACAGACCAGCTGACATATTCATTGTCAATGGATTCTCACCCCACTATCACGCTCTCCGGCTGCACTTATACAGTAAACTGGATACAGGCATATTTCCTTGTCAGCCAGGACCAGGATGCACCTATCGAAGCTACCAACGCCGTCGGTATCAACAACTGGACATGGGAGTATAAGAGCACTCCCGGCGCAATTGCAGGGTGGCACGGCACTGATCAAACCAGGATTCGACAAGGTGGCAGCAAGACACTCGCATACGAAACACTCAACATAGATAACAACAATGTGCTCTCAGGTATGCATATAGGTTATCAGGCCGATGCCACAACTGAAGTGACAGGATGGTACAAAACTACATTGATTTCTGTCCCTGAGCCGTCGTCTATGATAGCGATATTTGTGGGGTTGACTTCGCTGATACCTATTATTTCGCGGAGAAGACATTAGTTTTAATCAGAGGGATCGGCATCTGGACCCGAACATAGATCGTAAAATATTCAGGGCAAGAATGCCCATTATAAGCCACGTCCGGGGCAGGAATACCCCGGACGATCAGCTTTCGTCATTTCCGCGAAAGCGGAAACCCAAACACCTAAGCTATATTATATAGTGCAGTTTCCTGGATTCCCGATCAGGTCGGGAATGACATGGTTGAACACCTAGAATCATTCTCCAACCCTTGCACCGCTTTTTTTTACTTTTGTGCAAAGCAGATTCCTCACGTTCGTTCGGAATGACTGGAATTGAGACGCCACTCAAATAATCAATACAATATACTCAATACTAAATTGGATGGCGCCCTCACCCTAGCCCTCTCCCCCAGGAGAGGGAATGAGGCCGACACTCACTTCGGGCATCATCACACGACACCTGTCACGGTCGCCAAATATCAAAGAATGGTTCACAGCAGATTCCTCGCTTTCGCTCGGAATGACTGGAATTAAGACGCTTTTCCGCTTTTTTGATACGAAACCCGCACACATGGGCAAATAATCAATGCAATATACTCAATACTAAATCAGAAGAGTCCTGGTATGTTCAGGCCGCCAGTCAGAGCTTCCAAACGCGACTGCTTCATCTCAACACTCTTTTCCAGAGCCTCGCGGACGGCGCTGACAACCAAATCCTGAAGCATTTCTACATCCTCAGGGTCGACAACCTGCGGGTCGATCTTGATCTCAAGAATCTCCTGTTTGCCGTTCGCCACGGCTGTGACCATGCCGCCGCCGGAACTGGCCTCGATGCGCTCATTGCCGAGTTCTTCTTCGATGCGGGCAGTCTCCTCGGCCATCTTTTGGACCTGCTTCATCATATTGCCCATACCGGGTATGTTAGGCAGACCTCCAAATCCTTTTGCCATTATTTTTCCTCCCAAGGGTCGTTGTCGATCTCTACGGGGGTGCCGTCGAAGATCGTGAGTACGTCGTTTATGAGCGGGTGCTGAGTCGGCTCACTAGGTTCGTCGGCATGAGTATCGGCGCCATACCCGCCATGGTTGTCAGGCTCATCCTCGATGCTGACCGTTCTGACTTTGAGTTTTGCACCGAGAATATCCCATAAGCCTCTCTCTACCCACTCGGAGCCTTTGTCTACGCGCTCGCGATGAAACTCCCATTTTTTGGTGAAGCCGAGAGTGAGCACATGGCCTTCCAGAGCCACCGGATGCCCCTGCTGCGCGAGAGCCGAAATATTGGGCTGCTTCAAAATCTTCTGAATGTGCTTGAGTACCTTGCTCCAGTCACGCTGGACCTCGCCCAGACTCACGCTCACACCGCCGTTGCCGGACTCATCGGCTGTCTCCTGAGCAGCAGCGCTCGCTACAGGCTCAGCGGCTGGTTTCGGCGCTTTGTGACCCGAAGGTTTCTCAGCGGCAGCAGGTTTAGGCGGTTTGGACTGTTTGGCCGGCTCAGGCTCGGATGTGTCGGCCATGACAGGCTGGGGTTCCGGTCGGCTGACCGGAATGACGGGCTGTGATACGACGGGAGCCTCCTTCGGCTTTATCATAGCCTTGAGCAGCGCCATCTCCAGACCCAGGCGATGCTGTTCGTTCCACTTGAGGTCCTTTTCGGCTGCGCTGAAAACGTCAATTATCCGCACAAGGCGGTCCTGAGTGAAGCTGTCGGCCTGGTCACGCCAGCGTTTGTTATCCTTGTGGCGCGTATCGGCTCCCACCTTGAGCGCCAAAACATCTCGAAAATGGCTCGCGGCGTCTTTCAAGAGTTCGCGGACGTCCTTGCCCTGGCGCAGAAGTCTGTCTGATATGTCGAATGCTGCTGCAGTGTCGGTCGACGCCAGGACCTCGCCCATCTCAAGCAGTACATCCTCCTCGACCGAACCCAAGACCGTATATATGTCCTTGGCGGTTATGGCATCCTCAGTATAGGCCATAACCTGTTCGAGCAGACTCAGAGAGTCGCGATATGAACCGTTTGCGGCGCGGGCGATGAGGTCGAGCGCATCTGCATCAATAGTTGCACCCTCACCCTCGGCTACATACTTCAATCTGCCGCCGATCTCATCAGCCGTACCTCGCCTGAAATCGAACTGCTGGCAGCGGGATCGTATGGTGATGGGAATCTTCTGAGCCTCTGTGGTCGCCAGAATAAAAACTGCATGCGGAGGAGGCTCCTCCAGAGTCTTCAAAAATGCGTCCTTTGCAGTCGCCGAAAGCTGGTGGGCTTCGTCTATGATATACACCTTATAGCGGAATTGCATAGGGGCATATTTCACGCCGTCGCGCAGGGCATCGACATCGTCCACTCCCCTGTTCGACGCGGCGTCCATCTCGATCACATCGACCGCGCTGCCCTCCATGATCGCAAGGCACGCATCGCACTTGTTGCATGGATCGGGTGTGGGACCGTCTGATGCCTGGCAATTCAAGGCTTTGGCGATCAGCCGAGCAACAGTCGTCTTGCCTGTCCCCCTGGAACCGCAAAACAAATACCCCTGCCCTATCCGGCCCGCCTTGATGGCGTTCCTGATCGTCCGCACGACATGATCCTGGCCGATTACATCATCGAACGTCTGAGACCTGTATTTACGATAGAGGGAAATGTAAGTCATCGGTTATGGTTTTGAGTTGTGAGTTTTGAGTCGGGATACCATACATACACAACCCACAACTCACAAACTCATAACAGAATTTTAGCGACCGTGCACCTGCCTCTGATAAGACCGTCCAAGCGCTGCCCGGGCAGTTGGCTCCAGCCGGATCACCATACGGCACATGCGCGAACGTGTTTACCGCTGCTTCCTCCCGGACCTGACGGGGTTCACACGCCGGACATTGCGTAGGGCCCGACTATCAACACCACTTACCAAGGTGCAACTCAAACGGATCAGACCGCGGGCAGGAATTCAACCCCGTTATAGCGGATTACGGGCTACAGGGCACCGCTGGCTCCCCGTCTAGCACGGCCAAACTTTGGCGGAGAGGGTGGGATTCGAACCCACGGTACCCGGAGGTACAACGGTTTTCGAGACCGTCGCTTTCGACCACTCAGCCACCTCTCCGCAATAGCTAAAAGCTCAAAATCGGAAGCCGGACACTGCCCAGCCGGGCGCTAGCCGCACTTCCGATAAAATCTTCGTAACTGACTATATTGCCGATGATGACAAATTATCATCAATAACAAAACTCAGCTTTCGATCAAATATGTAGACGACCCCTACTAGGGATGGTGGCCGATGAGGGAATCGAACCCCCAACGCCCGCCTTAGGACGGCGGCGCTCTATCCATTGAGCTAATCGGCCATTATGGTGCGCTCGAAGGGATTCGAACCCCCGACCTAATGGTCCGCAACCATTCGCTCTATCCCCTGAGCTACGAGCGCACGACACAGATTGTCTGCCGAAGCATTATGCCTCGCCGACCACAAAAGTATACCATCGGTGCGGCGTGCATGTCAATAAAAATGCAGGCCGCATTAAAATCAGCAGCCTGCATAGTATACCTCAATCCGGCAATTTGGAATTATTCCAAATCCTCACCGTCCGTATCCGTGCGGCACCTGTCTATGAGCATGTTCACATCGGCAAAGCCAAGGCAGATGCACGTGTCGGCGGCACCATAGTATATCTTCAATTTGCCGCCATCCTCGAGGATTGCACCGCATGAAAACACCACATTTCCAACATCGCCTACGCGCTCGTAATACTCCCGCGGAGTGAGAATGGGAACCGCACTGCGGCAGAGAACTTTGGCAGGATTTTCAAGATCGAGTAATGCTGCACCCATTCTGTATATGGGACCTGCGCTGGTGTTCTTTACGCCATGATATATCTCAAGCCAGCCATGATCCGTCTCAATGGGAGGAGCACACGCACCGATCCGATCGGAATCCCAGAAACCGCCTCTTGTGGTCATTACGACCTCGGAATCGCCCCAATGCAATAGATCGTCAGAATATGAGAGCCATATATTGCCGATGCCGCCGCCATATGGCCTGTCGAGCCGTACATATCGACCCTTGATCTTTCGCGGGAACAGGCAGCCGTCCTTATTCTCCGGCTCAGAGATCAACCCGAGCCTTTCATAATTTTTGAAATCGTTTGTCTTGCACAATGCAAGGCGCGCGCCATAACGGGAATAGGCGGTATACATAATGTAATACTCGCCCTCCAGATATGTGATACGGGGATCTTCGATACCTCGCCGCTCATATGAACGGAAAGGCTCTACCTTGGACGGCTCCAGTGCGGGATGAGGGTCCACACTGAAATGATATCCGTCCTCACTCCTCGCCAGCGCAAATACACTGCGGCCCGCAAGGTCCTCGATTCTCAAAAGCAATATATATTCGTCACCAAACTTGGTAGCAGCGGCATTGAATACCGTATTACAAGCGAATGGGACATGTTCGAGCGTAATGATGGGATTCTTATACCACCGCTCGACAACATCTCTGCCCAGCCTCATTGGCATATATGATGCCTCCATGCAAATTCATACTCCTATACAACCCATTATATCGGGAACAATCCTACTTCGGTAGAGGGTAATGCAATATTTTTTGCAGCTCACGAAAAAAGAATTCCGATCATCAGCGCGAAGGACAAAGTATTATGTGCATTTAATACATTATTGGCAGGATATGGAGAAATCAACCAGTTTGAAACTCTATTCTGATAAAGGTGCCCGGCACATAAGGCGACGATGCCCGATATACAAAGACAGTTTTACGGGTCATCGAATTTGGAGAGGTAGATATGCTTAACTTTGGAACCGGCCGCGGCACACTCGTCCGCCTGTTTGTTATTGCTGTTGTAGTATTTTGTCTGGCAAGCTGCATCGCTCATGCGTCGAGCGCACATGGAGATGATGCAAGCCTTGAATTGCCCCGAGTGCTCCTTGCACTGATTGTAATCCTTGTCGCCGCGAAAATCGGCGGCGATGTCATGATCCGCATCGGACAGCCGGCTGTCCTCGGTGAACTCATCTTCGGAATCATCGTTGGTAATCTCTATCTGGTCGGTTTCCATGGAGTCGAATTCATAAAAAGCGACAAAAGCGTAGAAATACTCTCGGAAATCGGAGTGATGCTGCTCCTCTTTCAAGTCGGCCTGGAATCCGATCTCAATAAAATGATGAAAGTGGGCGCATCCTCGCTGGTGGTCGCCACACTCGGAGTGATCGCACCGTTCTTTCTTGGATGGGGCGTGGCCGCATTCTTCCTGCCGCAGGAAAGCGTGTACGCCCATATCTTTATCGGAGCCACGCTGTGCGCAACCAGCGTAGGGATCACGGCCAGAGTATTGATGGACCTGGGACGAATACAGACACCCGAAGCCCGCATAATCCTCGGAGCAGCAGTCATTGATGATGTGCAGGGACTCGTAATATTGGCGGTCGTGAGCGGGATCATCCAGGCTGCCGCAACCGGAGCGACAATGTCCAGCATATCGATCCTGCTGATCGTACTGAAAGCAATGCTCTTCCTCTTCGGCGCACTTTTTATCGGAGCCAAACTTGCTCCAAGAGTATTCAGCATAGCATCCCGCTTCAAGGCTGAAGGACTGTTGCTTGCGACCGCACTTGGCATATGTTTCGGGTTTGCATACCTGGCCACTCAGATAGACCTTGCGCCTATCGTTGGAGCATTCGCCGCGGGACTCATCATGGACGAAATCCATTGGCGCGACTTCACGGAGCGCGGCGAGCACTCTGTTGATGAACTAATCGAGCCAATCGCAGGGTTTCTGGTGCCGATATTCTTTGTCAGAATGGGAGCCAACGTGGACCTGCGCACATTCGCAAATCCAGAAGTGCTCATCTTCGCCGGCACCCTGACAATTGCCGCGATCATCGGCAAGCAAATCTGCGGACTTGGCGTTTTGCAGAAAGGGCTTGATAGGCTCTCGGTCGGGATCGGCATGATCCCACGGGGCGAGGTCGGACTGATATTTGCCGCCATCGGCAGCAAACTGGTCCTCGACGGAATGCGCGTGGTCAACCACGCAACCTACTCGGCTGTCGTGATAATGGTGGTCCTGACCACAATGATAACACCGCCCGCGCTTAAGTGGAGCATGGCGAAAAGAGCAAGAAGGCGCACACACTAGTCCGAATTATGCTCGTCGAGCATATTTCGGGTCCGGGCCGCGCATCATTCACGTTTCTCGTGAATAATGCGCGCTAGTCCATCTCCATGAATAAATAAGGGCAATTGTGGGAATCAAAAATTGACCCACCCATCCCTTGAAGGAGACGGATCATGAACGATCAGGACATAAAATCACGCGCCAGAGCATTGATTGAGTCGGCTGTTAATGCAGTCTTCATGACAATCGACAATGAAGGATTTCCGCACCCGCGCACCATGTGGACCGCCGGAGTCGATGATGACTTCACTGTCTACTTCATCACAGGCCGGAGCCTGCTAAAAATCAAACAGATCGAGGCGAACCCGGAAGTCTGTGCGTTCTGGACCAAGACAGAGGGCGATGTAATAGGCTGGAGCTATGCACTCATAAAAGGCCGCGCAACTGTCACTGACGACCAGAACCTCAGAGACCGGTTCTGGAGCGATATGCTCAAGGAATATTTCCCAGGCGGCAAAACCGACCCGGAATATGTCGTGATCGTCGTCAAACCCAAAGAACTCATGCTCATGGACTCGCACAAATACCCCCTGGACCGCATTACATTTTAGATTTAGTATTTTGGATTGAGTATTTGCCGGAATGGTGACCGGGCGCGGTATCTGACCGCGCCCGAAACAAAATTACGCGATTTCAGATCGCAAAACTGTCAACCATCAAACTATCAGACACCATGAGACCTCCTCGACCCACGTAATACTGGCTTTACCACATTCGTTCTGATACAATAACCACAGAGTCTGGGCTCTCCACTCTCGACTCTTGGCTATTATGGAGGAACAATGCGCGACTATATCGTCACCGTCATGGCTCGTGACCGGACAGGCATCGTGCGCGACGTAAGCTCGGCTATTACCGGTATTGAAGGCAACATAACTCATCTGAGCCAGACAGTCGTGTGCGGCTATTTCACTCTTATCATCTCCGCACAGATGCCCGACGAGCGAACGCAATCGGAGATCAGGCAAGCCATAGAACGCAATGGCGGGATCGGTGAGTTTGCAGTCAACGTAAGACCTTACGCAGAACCTATTGTGTGCGAGACGGGACCGGCTGAACACTTCACACTCAGTATGCAGGGCAGAGACCACAAAGGCATCATCGCACGCACCACCGGATATATAGCCGAGAGAAATGTCAATATAGACGATTTCTATTGCTATGTTCACGAAGGCATTCTGCTTATGTTGGCACAGGTCTCAGTGCCGACCGGCATCGATATAGAAGACTTGCAGGCCGGTCTGGAAAATGTGGGTAGGGAGTTTGGGATAGTCGCCCATCTTCAGCATGAAAACATCTTCCATGCCACACTGGACGTTCGACCCGTAATTGATTTGCAAAGGCGGCAGGCATGATCGGACTTGACGAGACACTCCAAATAATAGAAATGCTGCAGAGCGAGAAGCTGGACGTGCGTGCGGTCAACATGGGAATCGATCTTTTCGATTGCGCCGACCGCAATATAGACACCGCCTGCAAACTCATTCGTGAGAAGATAGTAACCCATGCAAAGCCTCTTGTCCCGGCTTGCCGGATGATCTCTGCCCGTTACGGTATACCGATAGTGAACAAGCGCGTCGCCATCAGCCCCATAGCTGACGTTATGGCGGGTCACAACAAGGATGACCTGCTGCAGGTGGCTCATACGCTTGATAAGGCCGCAGAAGAGGCCGGGATCGACATAATCGGCGGATACTCCGCTATGGTCCAAAAGGGTATGACCGTCTCCGACAAAGCTCTCATCGAAAGCCTGCCGGAAGTGCTCTCCAAAACCAGCCGCCTGTGCGCATCGGTCAATGCCGCATCGACCAAGGCAGGAATCAACGTGGACGCCGTGCTGCTGCTGGGTCACATCATAAAGCAAATCGCAAAAAAAACGGCAGAAGCCGACGGTTTCGGATGCTGCAAGCTCAGTGTTTTTGCCAATATGCCCGAAGACAACCCCTTTATGGCCGGCGCATATAAGGGGATTGGTGAGCCTGAGACCGTAATTAACATAGGCGTCAGCGGACCGGGAGTGGTCAAGCGCGCAATAGAAAGACTGCGGCAGTCGAACCCGGATTGTGACCTGGGCTGCATAGCCGAGGAGATAAAGAGCACTGCGTTCAGGGTGACCCGGTGCGGAGAGCTTATTGGCCGCGAGGTCGCCAAGGCTGTCGGAGCTGAATTCGGGATTGTCGATCTATCACTTGCACCAACACCCGACGTAGGCGACAGTGTGGGTGAAATCTTCCAAGCTATGGGCATCCCAAAGGTCGGCGGACCCGGAACTACTTCAGCTCTCGCGATGCTCAATGACGCCGTAAAGAAGGGCGGAGCATTCGCCTCATCATCCGTAGGAGGGCTTTCGGGTGCGTTCATACCCGTGGCAGAAGACTCTGCCCTGGCCAAGGCTGCGGAAGACGGACACCTTACTATCGAAAAGCTGGAAGCTATGACCAGTGTGTGCTCGGTCGGACTGGATATGGTGGTATTGCCGGGTGATACATCCGCCGAGACCATCGCAGCTTTGACCATGGACGAGCTCGCTATCGGCGTCATCAACCGCAAAACAACATCATGCAGGCTCATACCCGTGCCGGGCAAAAAGGCCGGGGATAGAGCAATCTTCGGCGGTCTGTTCGGCGAATCGCCTATCATGCGCATCCCCAGTGGCGCTTCAGACTCATTCGTCCAGATGGCAGGCAGAATCCCTGCTCCGCTGACAAGCCTGAACAACTAAGACGTTTCCACTGCCGACTCCACAGGGTATTACAATGCCGTAATGCCGCCGTCAGGAGGAAACGGGATGGAAGAGAAGATAGGCAAGGTAACACATTATTATGACAAGATCGGCGTGGCCGCCATAGCTATAGAGCACGGAAAGCTGCATAAAGGCGACAGGCTCCATTTTGTCGGGCACACGACTGACGCCGAGGCCGTCGTAAGCTCGATCGAGCTTGAGCATCAACCCATCGATGAAGCAGACGAAGGTCAAAACGTGGGGGTGAAAGTGGACGAACATGTGCGCGAACACGACGACGTATACAGAGCTTATATATGAAGGGTTTATCCAAAAATCAGGAAAAACTCAATTGTCCAATTGTCATTCCCAGCTTGACTGGGAATCCAGGATGGTGTCTGGATTCCCGCTTTCGCGGGAATGACACAGGCTTGCTGACTTTATGAGATACACCTACACCTAAGCATTCGCTTGACCCCATAATCGGTCATCTCTATAATGAAAGCAATGAAGCCTTTGCTGACTGCGGTCGACGCCGCCCTGTTTGATCTTGACGGGACGCTGGTGGAGACCAACATCGACTTCCCCCTGATGAAGCGTAAAATGATTGAATTGGCATCCGAGTGTGGAGTGGACACTTCGGAGCTGATGACGCTCGACATCCTCGGCGTGGTCGACAGCGCATGCGCCGTCCTCGATAATCAATGCGAGTCGTTTCGCATGCGCGCTATGGCTATACTCGAAGAGATCGAAGTCGGCCACGCTCAGAAAGCCAATGAAATACCGTTTGCGCGTGAGATGGTCGGCTCGCTCAGAAAACATGACATAAAAGTTGGTATTGTCACCCGAAACTGCCGCAGGGCAAGTGAGAGTTCGCTGGGAATCGTCGGAATCCAGCCGGATATCCTAATCTGCAGAGAAGACACCACACATCACAAACCCCATCCAGACCCTATAAACGCCGCCTTGAGTGCGCTCGACGCTAGGGCATCGGCGAGCGTGATGGTCGGGGATCACACGATGGATGTGGCGTGCGGCAAGGCGGCCGGAGTCAAAACAATCGGCTTCCTGCGGGATGACCGTCCATTCGATTTCTTCTCGAAAGTGGCGCCGGACTATGTGGCGGACAACTTAATGGAGGTGCTGGGTGCAATTATCGATTATAATCGTTAACTGGAATACTACCGGCCTGCTTGGGGACCTATTGCACTCAATCGAACGACATGCGCCTGAGTGTGAGTATGAAATCATCGTGGTCGACAATGCCTCAGACGACTTTGATGAACACGCATTCAAGTCTGATTTCCCGCATGTCCATCTCATGGTCAACCCGGAAAACTATGGCTATGCACGTGGAAATAACCAGGCTCTGGCTATTGCAAAAGGCGAGTTCGCGCTCCTATTGAACCCGGACACTGAGGTCACTGAGGGCGCAATTGACGCTCTTGTGAACTTCATGGTCTCACACCCGGATGCTGCCGCGGCTGGAGGAAAACTGGTCCGGCCTAATGGAAAGGTGGATCGCTCGGTGCGGTCATTCCCCTACCCTGGCGCGATTGCATGGGAGTTTATTGGATTGTCCAGACTATTTCCCAGAAGCAGGGCATTCGGCGCGTATAGAATGACGTATTTTAAATATGACAGGGTCGCCGAGGTGGATCAGCCGATGGGGTCGTGCCTGATATTGAACAGAAATGCGATGGATGAAGTCGGAGCATTTGACGAGCAGTTCCCTGTTTTCTTTAATGAAGTGGACTGGCTGTATCGCGCCCGCAAGCGCGGCTACAAGGTATACTTCACGCCGGATGCGACTGTAATACACCACGGCGCTGCGAGCACAAAGCAGGCAAACAGGCGCGAAATGGCGCATGAATCGCATAAGTCACTTCTGAGGTTTTATAACAAGCACTTCAAGGGAACAATGGCTGCGCCGACATACTGGCTGACGAACATATGCATACGAATAAGCATGGCATTAAGGGGCTAACTTGATCGACATCACAGTAAGCATAGTGAATTGGAACACCAAAGACGAACTTCGAGAGTGCCTGAACTCGGTATTATCGCAGGACGGGTCAGTCACATATGAGGTGATCGTGGCAGATAATGCATCCTCGGATGGCTCGGCTGATATGGTCCGGGCAGAGTTCGATGGACGGGTCACGCTTATCCAAAACAGCACAAACCTGGGCTTTGGCGCGGCTCATAATCTGTCGATCAAGCAATCACAGGGCAGGTATGTATTGCTGCTCAACCCGGATTGCCGAATGCTCGAACCGGACCTTCTGGCGAAAATAGTTGGGTTTATGAACGATAACCCCGACATCGGCATCCTCGGGACCAAAGTCCTTAACCCCGACGGCAGCTTGCAATTTTCTGCAAGGCACTTCCCGACTATGTTTGCGGCGATATTCCGACACACCATCTTCGGCAAGCTATCGCCAAAAAACAGGTTCGTGCGCAATTATCTGATGATTGACTTCGCTCACGATCAGATCGCCGATGTGGACTGGCTCTCGGGTTCGGCTCTTATGGCCAGGCGTGAGACTTTCGAGCAGATTGGGCTGCTCGATGAGAGGTTTTTCATGTATCTCGAAGATGTTGACTGGTGCAAGCGCGCGCATATGGCCAACTGGCGGGTGGTGTATTACCCGATGGTGTCGGTGTCACATCGCATAGGCGCGGCAAGCGACCAGAACCCTGTTCCTATGATTAAGCAGCACCACAAGAGCATGCTGCGATATTACCTCAAATACAACTCTCACAGCCTAAAAATCCTCCTTACTCCGCTTGCAATAATCGCACTGTGGCTGAGACAGAGGTCATTAATTAACCGAACAAAACCACAGCGCTGATTTAGTATTTGGGGTTTTGGATTTAGTATTTGATACTGTTTTGACCACATTCTCTGTAATGGTGCGGCTCTGATCATAGACCGCTAGTATGAACACTAGTCCCTTGGTGGAGACCATAGATCAAAAAACACACTGTAGGGACCTTCTTCGGCAAGCCACATTCCGTTATTTTTCTGCTTGATTCTGACGGCCAGTTTTCTTGAAACACCGTGGTCTTGAAGAAAATTCACTACTGAATCTTTGGTCGTCAACTTAAGAGCTTTCGGCGTTCTAAAAACGACGCGCGCCGATTTTAATTTGCCCCCTGCACTATACTGGACACTGACAATTCCATCAGGAATATCACAAATTGCTGAAAATTTTTGGCTTTGCAGACGCCCTGAAGGTCTCCATATACAGTGTGAGGGCAGCGCCACCAGATTCTGCTTTATTAACGGTTCAGCCCTTGACGCCCGGCGCTCTAGAGCATGCAGATTTGAGCGTGCAGTCGTGCCTTCCACAAACGATAGACTCAGTGATACACAGCAAGCCAACGTAATAGTCAGGACGCACAGCCATTTTGACAACCTCCATAAATAGGCACCGATTTCCGCGAAAGCAGCTGTGGCCACTGCGTAATAAAACGAACCGATGGCACCGATGATTGCACTGACCATAATCGCCAGGGTATATAACAAGATCTTAATTACGATTGGTTCTGGAGAGGAAGAGTGCGCAGAGCCTGAGCCAAAACACATATATGTGACAACTGAGATCATGCCGAAAATAACAGCAACTAATGCACCGCGTACTGGTGCTGACTTGAGCCGGCTTTCACCAGGCACAGCACCAGTTAGCAGCCCTGCTGAAACGGCAATAGCAATTAAGCCAGGTGTGAAATGGAAAATGAACAAGTATATGAGTTGGTTCAGAGGATCTTTGTACAAGCTGTTGTAAAACGTCCCTGCCTGCCGCCAGAGGACAGCATATAAGACACCAGCTACAGCAATTCCAGCTAGAATTGACCTTATACCACGCAATAGACGAATCATAGACTCACCCCGAAGTTGGTTTTTAGACCGGTCAGAAATGCTTATTGTTCCTTGTATGATAATCCTCTCATCTCCACACTTCTGATATAATATAGCAAGTATGGAAACTACAATCATTGACACACTCAACGAGCAGCAGAGGGCTGCTGTGGAACATATCGACGGGCCGGTGCTGGTGTTTGCAGGCGCGGGAAGCGGAAAGACCCGCGTGCTGACATATCGCATTGCGAATTTAATCAAGAAACACGGCGTGCGGCCATGGAATATTCTCGCGGTCACATTCACAAACAAAGCCGCCAATGAGATGAAAGAGCGCATCGAGCAACTGCTCGGGGAGACTGCCACGCGCATGTGGGCGGGCACATTTCACGGCATATGTGCACGGATCCTTCGCGAAAAGGGCGAGGAGATCGGCCTGGACAAAAACTTTACCATCTTTGACGACGGAGACCAGGTCGCGCTCATCAGGGAATCCATGGAGAGCCTCAACCTGGATCAGAAAAGATATCACCCTCGCGAAATCCTGAACCTGATATCCAAGGCCAAAGAGCAGCTTGTGCTGCCTGATGAGTTCGGCAGGAGATATGTCGGGCAGATGGAGAACATTGCTGAAAAAGTATACAAGGTCTATCAGAGCAAACTTGCGCAAAACCATGCTCTCGACTTCGACGACCTTATCATGTATACGGTCATACTCCTGCGCAACAAGCCGGCCGTGTTGGAGCACTATCAGAACCGGTTCAAATATATACTGGTGGACGAATATCAGGATATCAATTATTCGCAATATCAGCTCGTGCGCAACCTTGCGGCGAAACATCACAATATATTCTGCGTGGGCGATGACGATCAGTCGATATATCGCTGGCGCGGGGCGGACGTCGGGATCATACTCCAGTTCGAGTCGGATTATCCAGAGGCCACAGTATATAAGCTGGAGCAGAACTATCGGTCCACAAAAAAGATACTCGAAGCGGCTCATCATGTGGTCAAGCGCAACAAAGGCCGCGCGAACAAAAAGCTGTGGACCGAAAACGAAGAAGGCAAGGACATCGAGATAATCGAGTCGGCAAACGATATGGACGAGGCCAACAATATAGCCCGTGCAATCGAGGACATGGCCTCGTTCGGCGGCGGACGGAATTACTCGGATATCGCGATACTCTACCGAATGAACGCCCAGTCGCGAATATTTGAAGAGGCAATGATTAACAGGCGGATACCGTACCGGCTCGTCGGAGCGGTGCGGTTCTACGAGCGCAGAGAGATCAAAGATATTCTCGCCTACATGCGCCTGGCTCTCAATCCGTATGAGACCGTGAGCCTGAGGCGTGTGATAAATGTCCCGACACGTGGGATCGGCCAGACCTCGATCTCAAAACTGGAAATGTTTGCGATAAACGAGCAGATAACGCTCTACGAGGCGATCCGGCGAGCCGAAGAAGCCACCGATATCACAAAGAGGACACGCACCGCTATCGCAAAGTTCGGTGAACTCGTCCACCATCTGCACGAAATGGTCGATACCGTATCGGTGCGCAGGCTCACAGAGGAAATACTGCTTCTATCCGGTTATGTCGAATCGCTCAAGGCTGAGCGCAGTATGGAAAACCAGTCGCGAATAGAAAATGTCGAGGAGCTTTTGTCCGTTACAGAGCAGTTCGAGGTCAACGAAGACCCGAGTCTGAGAGCGTTCCTCGAAAATGTCGCACTGATATCGGATATAGACACCTATGACGAGTCCGGCAATGCGATCACTATGATGACACTGCATGCGGCGAAGGGGTTGGAGTTTCCGGTGGTTTTCATGGCCGGGATGGAAGAAGGCATCTTCCCGCACAGACGATCTGCCGATGACCGCGAAGAGCTTGAAGAAGAACGGCGGCTATGTTATGTGGGCATGACACGTGCACGCGAGGAACTCAAGTTCAGCTATGCTCACCAGAGAATGATCATGGGCCAAATACAGCGATCGGACATCTCGCGGTTCATATCTGAAATACCTGAAGAACTTTTCTCAGAATCGCCGTCCGGCAAACACGTATACAGCAGCACAAGCTGGAGATCACAGTTCAAACCTGCTCGCTCCAGCGGTCCGGCCACTTTCAAACCGGCGACAAAAGTAGAGCATGAGCAATTTGGCGCAGGCATTGTCCTAAACTCCACAGGCAGCGGAGACAGCGAAGTGGTCACGGTCGCATTTGAGGGTCAGGGAATCAAAAAACTCGTAGTATCACTCGCTAACTTGCGCAGGGTTTGACATAGATTTGACCAAGGGGAAAATATCTATGTAATGACAAGCGCGCAAAGAAGGTTGATACTATGGAATGGTATGAACGAGGTTCCGACAGCCTCGGTGGATACACCGAGAGGGACTTCAAAGTTTGTGACCTCTGTGGCGCGCTCAACCCGGTCAAAAACCAGGAGTGCTTTGTCTGCGGTTGGAGTGGAGCATTCCATACCGATAGCGAATCGATCAGGGACGCCTTGCAAACACTGAAAACCGAATACGGCAGCATAGATGATTCGCTCTTTGAAGAAGAAGTGCTGCCCAGTACACTGCCAAAACAGGGAGCAGGGCATGGCTTTTGGGATAAATTGAAAAGGCTGTTTTCGAGCCGGGAATAAGTGCGCCGCGGCCGCGGCTTATGAAGCAAAACTCCCTCCGAGACCACTCAGAGGGAGATTACATTTTATATTTGAGATTTTATATTGAGTATTTACTTGCCGGTTATTTGCGCCGTCGACATTTATGTGTTGCAAAACCCACAAGACCTGCCAGTATGCAGCACAAACTACCCGGCTCAGGCACAGCCGTTGCTCTAATCTCGAATTGGTGTGAATCAGAAGGCGAAATGGGGTCAAAAAATAATTCAAATGAAATAGTCTCATATGCCTCAAGCTGGTAATAAAATACACCGTCCATCCAAAACGAAATGTCTAGATATTGAACAGGAGTCATTCTAGATATAGTGAGCTTTATCGGTAAAACCATTCCGTCGCCGCAAGCGAGAATTGGATACCAGCTAGTTGACTCACCTGGAGAGAGTGGCGAACGAATATCCGTCGTTATCAAGTGAAAAGAGTCGAATTCTTCACCCAACACAGGTGTCGAAGAAGGCGGATCACCAATAACAGTGTATGGGGAGGTTCCAGTTCCACAAGTGAACGTTGAACTTTGAAGTCCCCCCGTGTAGCATGCACTCAAGCAGACTCGCCAATCTGTTGTGGGGGCAGCTGAAACTGCAATAGCACAACAGATAATTACAGCACAAAAAACTATTACGAACACCCTTCGCATAGACTTGTTCCTCCCCTTTTTCAGAAAAAAGTCACACCATTTTACGCTTGACTGCTCGGATTATATGTTACAAATTCAATCAAGTCAACAGGAAATGCAATTTATTGGAATAAATTTGCATACACAAAAACACGGTCTCCCCTCAGATGA
Organism: bacterium; assembly: GCA_021371935.1. Lineage (NCBI taxonomy): Bacteria > bacterium. Next base: position 26,655 of record JAJFVF010000008.1, on the reverse strand, counting down.
AATCCGAAGGGAGACCGATATATTTTGTATTTTGACATTATATTGAGTATTTGGACTGATTATTACGCTCGTTTGCGTCGAGACGCTATGCCCACTAAGCCCACAAGACCAGTGATAAGAGCTATCAGGCTGCCAGGCTCGGGCACCGATGCATGCAAAATCGGATCATTGTCATCGTAGAGTGTGTCTGTGTAGAACTTGCCCTCGATTGTGCCGCTGTTGTCGTCAATCCGGCCATATGTAGACTTCTCGTCAGCCGTCTGGCCGGTCTCATTCGTCACATAGAAACCATCACCAACAGCCACTATCCCCGACAGTGCTCCACCTGCGCTCTGCCCATCAGGATCAAGCTCAAGACTCTCCCAGGGCACGCTCAAAACAGAACTGATGCTCATATCAGCGCCGACCACGCTTATAGCGCGGCTGGTATATCCTGTGACAAGCATGGACGAACCGTTGAATGCGAGGTCCATGGGCGTTGCTATATCTACCGATGCAAGACTGCCGCCTGCCGAGTCTACACGAAACACTTTGTTGGCATCCTGGTCAGCCATCCAGATATTACCGCTGTTGTCCACTTCGACGCCTCTCAAACTCGATGCGCCGGTGATCGACACTACACCATCACCGTCCAGACCGGATGCCGTCGCGCCGGTGATGGAACCACCGCTCTCTGTAAGCTCCCAACGTGTGAGAGTCTTGTTGGTCCTGTCCGTGCCGTATAGCACCAGTGCACCACCTTCACGAGCCACAGTCAGACCCTCACATTTGGTAGTGGTGATGCTATACATGGATGCAGTGAGATCGGCGTCATAAACCTGAATCGTCGAGCCCTCTGCAAGGTATACCCGCCCCGCATCGTCTACGGCTATTGACTTGCCGCGCACACCGGTCGTGCGGGCTACCGTGGCATCGATGTAGTCCGAAACGGTCAGGTCGATCTTGCGGACCTCGCCGGTGCTGTTGTAGCTGTTGTTGTAGCCGGCATATAGATATCGACCATCTGGGGAAATTGCAAGACCGCGATTATCGCGCGGATATGGCGATTGCGAAACTCCAAAAACAGACTGGCTGGTGTCGATGGCATACTGAACAGACCAGTTATAGGCTCCGGCAGATACGCTCGACAGCAACGCTATTGCGATTGCGAGCACAACCACATAGACGCAAACACGCCTCATAATCTTTTCTCCTTCCAAAAAAGCCGCCTCTTGTGTGCGGTCTCTATTTGACCTATGGTCTCAAATTACCCCAAACTCAGCCGTTTGTCAACTGTCAATTATTTAGTCTATTGCTACCTTTGCCACAGCTTTTCTCACACTTCCCTCACCTATCTGAGGAGCGTGCGCATCATCAGGAAAATAAATAACGAACACACCCGATGGGACATCAAAGAATGTATCGGGTGTGTCGGAGAAAAGTGCATAGTCGCCACTTTCGTTATGCGGCTCGACCACTGATTTACATGTCTTCACATCACGCCAGCCCATCGTCTCGCTGCCCAACACCACATATTGTATATCGATATACTTCTTATGAGCCTCGAGCTTGGCTGATGAACGGTCTCGGCACTCCGCATCCATCACATTGACATAGAGATTATCGCCGTCTATTTCATACCTGCCCGGCTCGGTCTTGTCGGTGAGACTCGCCAAAAACATGAAAGCCCTGCCGAATGCAGGGTGAAGCTGCTCATATCGCTTTGCGTTTCCCAGTCTGTCCAATATCATTATCATATTCCTTTCTCGGTTCGCCTGAATATGATTATCTGACTGACCGGCAATCTCCTGCTGGAAACACGCTCGACCGGATTAATATTAGCATTCACGGAGAAAACATGTTTGCCAAACTGTTCGTGCCAACGATGAACCCGGACTTGATACTCTCGATATCAACAATCTGCTGGACAGGCGCATCGGCATAGCCGCAGCCGTCCTGCTGTGTGCGATCGAGGGTCGACAAAACAAATAGACTATATTGAAATGCCCATCTCGCTCAATATCTGCGTGAGCAGGCTGCTGGTGGAACTGCTGTCGTCACTGGACTGGCTGAGAAGCTGCGCATAATATTTACTCAGATAGCTGCTTGTAGACGATGTGCTGTCGGATGTCGTGCTGGTTGTCGAAGACACCTGCAAGTCATCCATTGTGCCGCTGTCGGCTGCCGAAGCAAACTTGACAGCAAGTTCGGCCGAACTGGTGCCGCCCGCCTTAAGCGCAGAATCGCTCAACTTCTCAGCAATTTCAGAACAGACTTTCTTGAACTCATCGTTGTCCGATTCCTGCAACTGCTGAAGCCTGCAGTATATCTGGCTTTCAGACGAGAATATGATGGAGTCCGCGGAACCATTGCTCTCGCCTGCAGATTCAAGCAAAGAACTCAATGTGTCTTCGCTTGAAGTTGTGCCCTCGGACTCCTGCGTGTAATACTCATATAAGCTGGCGAGTGAATTGCTGTTGATGCCCGTGATACTCATTGTCTTGAACTCCTTATATTACTGCTTCAAGACATGTATCGACAGATATGGGAAAAACATTCACCTGGTATATATTTACAGCGCTTCGCCCTCACCCTAGCCCTCTCCCCCAGGGAGAGGGAATAAGACTGGCATCCTCTCTAGACGTAATCGGCATATAGAAGAATGGTTCACAGCAGATTCCTCGTCGTAACATGATTGTTCATTCCTGCACAAATTATCAGATCACATGAACAATCAGGTTATACTCCTCGGAATGACTGGAAGTGAGACGTTATTCTGATCGTTAACCCAATCAAAATAATCAATACAATATACTCAATAATAAATCAGATGCCCTCTCTCCCGTGAGAGAGAGCAGACTTGTCTCAACTCGTAACTCACAACTAACTTACGTTGAGATACCGGGGCAAGAATGCCCCTCGCAAGATGCGTCCGGGGCAGGAATACCCCGGACGATCAGGTGAGACGTTTTCTGATTGTTGATCTGATCAAAATAATCAATACAAAATCTCAAATACTAAATCAGATCAGTGGGTTACGCTGAATGTGGCCTTGTAACTGACACTTGCACCGGGCTTGATGACCGGTATCAACTCACCGCTCTCCCAGCCGGGGTCCTTGAGATTCATATATGCGCCCAGTCCTTTTGTCCACGGTTCGATGCACACGAAATCCGAACCGTCGGGTGTATACACCAGAAACAGCTCGAACTTCTCATCGTAGTCCACATGGATCGCATGCCCTGCCTTTTCATCAATCAACGACATGCGGGTGCCGGTTGCGCCCGTAAAAGTGTGATCGTAATATACATCCGGCTTAAGATCGATCTCGCCGCTCGCATCCTCGCTCTTGCCCGTGAGCAAAACGGTGTCCTTTGTGGTTTCGAGGTACTTCGTGATCGGCAAGCTCACCCTTACACCTTCGCGCTGAGGATTCGATATTCTGAAATAGGGATGATAGCCGAATGCAGCGGGCATGGGCTTGTCGCCATTATTGGTAATCGTTGTCTCAAGCTCCACAGTTTTGGAAGTGAGTGTGAAACACTGCGTGAAATCTATATCAAACGGATAGTTGTCAAGCTTGACCTTGTCAGGAACCTCAAGGCCGTATTTGACTGTGATTTTATCGTGATTATTAACTTCATCTAGTTTCTTGAAGCTGCAATTATACAGGACTCCGTGGCTGGGCATGAACCAGGTCTTGTCCGATGGGTAAATCCTGTATATCCCCTGGACGGGTGTGCCCGTGGAAAAGTCCCATGTGCGCCCAACCGACGGGAAAAGGATTGGAGTGCCGCCGCCTGTAATCTTCCAAGCTGCATTTGGATAATCATCCGGGCAATAGATAAGCTCCACACCATCGACTACCCATGAAAAAAGATTGCATCCCCAATCGGGACAAACGGCGCAAGATATGCCATCGGTCAGTTTGTATCTGTCTATTGATCTCATTTATATACTCCGCATTGGTATTTGTGATGAGCATCCAGGATGAAGCAATTTGCGACTGAATTTGATAAGTCATCCTGATATACCCGGCAAATGCTTCATCCCTACGGCTTTAGCGTTGATACACAACACGCTTATTTTACACCATTACGCTCCAAGAAGTATAATTGTGCAGATGAACACAAAGACTGCATATCTTGGCATAGGCACGAACCTGGGGGACAAGGTTGCGAATGTGCACAAAGCCATTGAAATGGTCGATGCACACGAAGGTTGCACTGTGTCAGCCGTCTCATCTATCTATATAACAAAGCCTGTCGGCGTAAAGGATCAGCCGGACTTTGCCAATGCAGTCATCGCGGTGAAGACTGCTCTCGATCCGTATGAGCTGTTGGAGCTATGCAACAAGATAGAACGGGAAATGGGGCGCAAGAGAACAATAAGGTGGGGTCCGAGAGTCATAGATATGGATATTTTGCTCTATGAGGACGTCAATATAAGTGAGAAACAGCTTACGATCCCCCACCCGATGATGATGGAAAGGGCATTCGTGCTGATCCCGCTTGCTGAGATTGCGCCTGACTTGGAACTGCCGGGCGGTATTACGGCAAAAGAAGCCGCCGAACAAATCGACCGTGCGGGGATAAAGCAAATCCACCTACTGAATTGATGTGGGAAATCTGCCTTTTGTGAGGCTGGACTAAAACATGATAAAGACCATTTCCGGGAACCGGATTCGGAAATCCTCACTCAGTAAAGAAATTGCGGATTCCTGTTTTGGTCGCGAGCGGAGGCTGGAGGCAAACACAAAGATTGATTCCGCTGACATATGTTGAGCTGTCGGGGCACGAATGCCCCTTGCAAGCTGCGTCCGGGGCATGAATACCCCGGACGATCAAGACTGGATTTGAAGTGTCTGTTGTTTTGCAATGGATATGGCAATCTGAAATTGCGAGATTCTGTTTCGGGCGCGATCGGATATCGCGACCGAACAAAGATTAATCATCCCGACAAATAATCAATATCAAATATCAAATACTAAATCACATGGGTTTGTTTAGGTACGAAGCAGTAGATAATAGCGGCAAGATTGTCCACGGCGCAATGGATGCCCGTGACGAGCAGCAGGTCGCCCAAAAGCTGACACAGATGGGATACTCCGCAAAAGCTGTGTATCCGGCTGCAGGAGCACGCGCATCGTCCGGCGCTGGTGGGCAGAGGGCTGTTGGACGCTCGATTATGGGCAGAGTATTACCTCACCAGAATGAGAGCGTGCCTATATCTGTCAAGTCTTGCGTTTCGGCTGCCACACTGGCAATCTTCTTCAGGCAGCTCGCCACTCTGGTCAAGTCGGGAAGACCTTTGTTTCAGTCCGCAACCGATATCAGAGTCTCCAACCGCAAAATACGGTCAGTGCTGCCTGAGATTCAGGAAAGCATCCGCTCGGGCAAAAAACTCTCAGGAGCAATGGCCGAGCATTCGAGGCTGTTTCCAGTGCATGCGGTGGCATCCATCTGGTGCGGAGAACTTGCAGGTAAGTTGGATATCGCGCTGGATGAGATAGCGGCAGACTTTGAACGCGAAGCGTCGGATACCAGATATGGCAGAATAGGATGGTTCATCACAAAACTTGCGCTTATCTTGTTCATCCTGCAGGCTCCGTTTCTCAATCTCAATACGATGCTGACTGCTGTGGCAGGACAGGGTCTGCCTGCGGTTGGGAAATATTTCGCGCAGGGATTTAGAGTCGCCATACTGGTGGTTATAGCCGTGCTTGTATGGTGGGAGATATGGGGCTACATTAAGCGCATCCCTATAGTGCGGCTTACGCTGGATACGATGCTGTTGAGAGTGCCTATATGGGGAAAAGTCCACAGGTTCGCTGCAATCTCAAGGTTTTTCCATATGATGGACTCGCTGATGTCGGCCGGCATCGGCTCGGACACGGCATGGGACGCGGCAAGTCTGACTGTGCGAAACAGTGAAATCGCCAGAAAACTGAAACTGGCCAGACTCAGTGCTCCGCCGAACTCGAGTGTTGTTGCGCTGCTGGAGCACTCGGGAGTCATTGAGCTTGATGATCTGGGAATGGTGTCCGCAGGCGAAAAGAGCGGAAAACTGCCTGAGGCAATGGCTAAGATATCAGAATATTACACAGACAGGGCGGCAGCGCAAAAGACTGTGGGCAAAGCATGGTCAATCACTCTGTTGATGATACTCCAAGGCGTGCTGACTGTGCTCGCAGTTTACTTTATGGCATCAGGTTATCGAGATTATTTGCTGCCGATGCTCAATTTCTAAGTAAATTACGGCCTTGAACTTGTATGTGTTCTGAATACGGAATTCAGGCCGAGACGTGCAATTTACATTGCGTAAATTGCTTAGGGTAAAGAGTTGGCAACATACAGTTATAAAGTTAAAGATAGAGCCGGTAATACACGGACCGGCACACTGGAAGCCGACAATGAACATCAGGCTGCCGCGATGATCCGCGAGGCAGGCGGATTTCCTATGGAGATTCGACCTGTCAGGCCATCTCGCGATGTGTCCGGCAAAAGCACACTCGGTTCTGCTTTTCTGCGATATTTCGTGTACCCATACTGGACGGGTATCAGTCTTCGCAGCCTCTTGTTCTTCTACAGACAGCTTACCACTATGCTATCTGCAGGAATGTCGCTTTCCGAAGCACTTCGAGGAATCGGACAACGTGCCCGCGGACCTATGGGGCATATTGTCAGAAAGATGCATTCACACGTGCAGAGCGGCGGACGGCTGTCTGATGAAATGAGCAGGCACACACAAGCATTCGGACCATTGGATATCGCACTGATCCGTGCTGGTGAACAAAGTGGCCTGTTGGAACCGATGGCGGACAGGGTGGCATCCCATATTGAATCTGAGATCACTCTGAGGCGCAGGGTTATTACTGCATTACTATATCCATGCTTGATCTTGCTGCTGATCTTCTTTTTCCCTGCGCTTATTGCACTCGTGGTACATGGCGCGCAGGCTGGGGCATTGGTAATGTGGGCTCAATTTCAAATGATAGGTATCCCAATTCTTGTCATATTGATTGTGTGCAGATTTTTGTTTCAATTCAAACCGGTGCGATGCGCATGGGATGTTGTGAAAATCCAACCGCCGGTGTTGGGAACTATGGCTCGGAAGATTGCGATGTCGCGCTTCTCAAAGACACTTGCGCTGATGTATTCGTCCGGAGTGCCCATCGCGCAAGCCGTATCGATATCCGCGGATGCCTGCGCCAATATTGCCATTGGCGGCAGCATCAAAAAGGTCATACCGGCTTTGAACAATGGACAATCGCTTGCTAAGTCACTGCAGGAAACTGGAATGATGCTGCCGGAAGTGGTCGATATGCTTGATATCGGTGAGAAGACAGGCAGCTATGACGAGACACTCCAAAAGATTGCCGAATATATGGATGATGAGACAAAAACAACCCTGAGAAAGCTCCCCATCGTGCTGTTTGTATTGATGATGGTGATAGCCGGGATGCTTACATATCTCACTGTTTTAGGCGGATACACCAGCTATATCAACCAGGTCTATAAGTTGGGATCACAGTGAAAACAACACGCAACTATTATGAAATCCTGGGTCTGCCGCGCGATGCGGCACCGGCACAGATCAAACGGCGATATAAGCAGCTCGTGCGCAAATATCACCCTGATGTGGCTGAAGACAAACTCCTGGCACACAGGCTCTTTATCCAGATCCAAGAGGCTTACGATACTCTGACCGACCCGGTGGCGCGCCGGGATTATGACGCAAAACTGAACGCGCAAATCCCAAGGACTACTACGCACACCACACATGCGTCGCAGACGGCTCGGCCTCAGCAAGGGCAGACAGGTGACGCGGCAGGACATATCAAAGATGCGCAGTTCGCATATGTGCAGAGACGCTTCCATGAGGCAGCCGGTCACTGCAAAAAGGCGCTTAAAATTGATCCGCGAAACGCGCGCGCTCACGTTGTTATGGGCGATATATATAAAGCTCAGGGACGCCTGGCAAACGCAATCAGGTCTTACAGTTATGCGATCCAATATAACCCATCCGATAAGGTGGCCGAAAAGAAGCTGATGGACATGGTCGGCAAGCAGGTGTCGCACTCGTCATCACCTGGACATGCTCCATCTCAAACCAGGTTGGCGGCACTCAATATGATTTGGTGGGCTATAGCAGTTTTTTTGATCGTTGCTATTCATATATCGCCGGGCGAGCCGATCCCATGGCTGAGAGAATATATCCCTTATATCAGGCTGTGGAGTTGGAACCTGGTCGTGCTGATGGCGGCAAGCTCTTTGGTGATCGGTATACTCATCTCCATCAACGGGCTGGTGCGAAACCCTGACGAGGAACTGGTGTTCGACGCATCCGGCGGCAACTGGGCCGTGATCCCAACAGGACTGATATTGCTCCTCGGCTCGGGTTTCTTTTTCCTGGGCGCTGCAGTATTCTATATAGTAGCAAGCCTGGTTCAATGGAGTATATCCCGATCGGTGCTGATTACGTTCGCGTGCGTGATCGGAGTGGTGGTTTTGTCGAGCTTGACCTATAGACCCGATGCAGCAAGACAAGTGCTGCTTTTTGGAGGAAATGTGTCTTTCTTCTCGATGTTGATCGGATGGTATATTGGGTCTTCATTCAGGCCGCTGAGCGGATAATTATGGCTCGGCGGGAGCCTCGCCCTCCCAGAGTGTTCGATATTATAACGAGAGCTTCGCCTTCTCGGCATTCTCGATATTATAGAGGTTGATGGAAATGGAAAAGAAAAAAGTTACAGCTCCCGGGCTGGCTCAGTTGAAAGCAGCCGGAGAGAAGATATCCGTGCTGACTGCGTATGACTACCCTATGGGCAAAATTCTGGACCAGGCGGGTATCGATGTGGTGTTGGTCGGGGACAGCCTGGGATGGGTCGTGCTCGGCTATGACAGCGGGCTGAAAGTGACCATGGAAGATATGATCCGGCATTCCGCTGCCGTGTCGCGAGGAGTCAGTCGTGCACTACAGGTGTGCGATATGCCGTTCCTCTCATATCAGGTCAGCGAAGAAGATGCCGTCAGAAATGCCGGGCGACTGGTAAGCGAAGGCAATGCCGAAGCGGTCAAACTCGAAGGTGGAGAGCATATGGCCTCCACGATCGGCAGAATAATCAACGCGGGAATTCCTGTGGTCGGCCACCTGGGGCTTACTCCGCAATATGTCCATCAGATCGGTGGGCTTAAAAAAGTGGGCAAGGATGCCGAGGGCGCACAGAAAATTAAACAGGATGCGCTTATTTTGCAGGATGTCGGTGTCAGTGCAATTGTTTTGGAGGCAATCCCGGAATATCTGGCGAAGGAAGTGACTGAAAGCCTGGCGATTCCCACTATAGGAATAGGATCGGGTCCGTATTGTGACGGACAGGTGCTGGTCACCCACGACATGGTGGGAATGTTCGACAAATTCAAGCCGTCGTTCGTCAAGCAATACGCCGATGTGTGGCAGGTTATGCTTGAGGCTTTCACCAAATATAGCAGCGAGGTTAAGGACGGGACTTTCCCCGAACGCAAAGCTAAATGATGACTTCAAGAGAGCGTATGATGATCGCCCTGAATAATGGGCGTCCCGACCGTCTGCCGTGTCAGGTGCACGGCTGGATGCAGTATTATCTTGACCATTACCTGGGTGGGATCGACTGGTATCAGGCATACGAGATGTTCGACATGGACTATGCTATCTACGGCGGGCCTTCCTATGAGTATGACGAAAAAGACTGTGCCGATTGGCGAAAGGACCGTGTCGACCTGGGCACGAACGACCGTGGAGACCGTCTCTGGGAAGAAACAATCACAACTCCAAGCGGCACACTGCATCACAAGGGCGCAAACAATGAGTTTACAGGCTGGGAGACCGAGACTTTAATCAAAACCGAAGCCGACTTCGAGATATGGAACAAACACTTCCCCTTGCCGATATCCGCAGATTTCACATATCTGCAGGAAACCAGGGACAAGCTCGGCGACCGCGGTATTATCCGGGTCAGCCCGTTCAGCCCCGGCCAAGGCAGCCCATGGCAGAGCTTTTGCACCATGATCGGCACCGAAGAGGCCATCATGATGGCTATGGACAAACCGGATTATCTGCACTATGTCCTTGGTGAAATCCTCAAGAAGACACTGCGAGTGACAGAGTTGTGGAAAGGCATCCCTGCAGATATGGTCGAGACTGGCGGTGGAGCCGGGTCGAGTACTGTTATCAGCCCCGCTATGTTCAAAGAGTTCTGCCTGCCATACGATCAGCAGCAGGCAGAAGCGTTCCATGAGGTAGGTCTAAAAGTCGTCTATCACCTGTGCGGCGGATTGATGAGGATGCTTGATATGGTCGTCGAAAACGGCGCAGATGGCCTTGAGACAATGACTCCGCCCTCGATGGGCGGTGACTGCAACCTGGCTGAAGCATCACGCCGGGTCGGTGACAAGCTCTTCTTCATAGGTGGTTTCGACCAGAACGCCGGTTTTGAGAAAGGCACGCCGGAGATTGCTCGCAAAATTGTCTTAGATTGCTTCGAAGCGACAAAAGACCACGCGGGCTACATCATTGCGCCGTCAGACCACTTCTTCTTCGGTGACCCGGCTAACCTGAAAGCCTTTGCCGACGCCTGCAAAGAATGCCGCTACTGATTTAGTAATTGGGATTTTATATTGAGTATTGGGAGACTGATATGCGAGTGAAAGTCGAAACTAATAATGCGCCTGCAGCCATCGGACCATACAGTCAGGCAATAAAAGCAAACGGGTTCCTGTTCATATCCGGCCAGATTCCGATCAATCCGGCAACCGGCCAAATTGAAGCGGTGGACGCCGTCACACAAACCAAACAAGTTATGGAAAACCTTAGAGGCATACTGGCATCCCAGGGCATGACATTCGATGATGTGGTGAAAACGACTATCTTCCTGACCGATATAGGCGACTTTGGACGCGTGAACGACGTATACGCATCATATATGCTTTCAGATGCGCCGGCGCGCTCGACTGTGCAAGTTGCTGCCCTGCCGCGCGGAGCAAAAGTCGAAATTGAGGCTATTGCAGTGCTGCCGTAGGAGTGGAAAACGGATAGTGGAAAGTGGAAAGTGGAAAGTCCAGAATTCTGCAAAGGTTGGACGCGATATCTGGTTGCGACAAAAAAAGAATAACGCGATTATAAATCGCGAACTTCTCTTTCGGGCTGGATCGGATATCCAGCCCGAACTATACTGTGATGCCGTGGGAATGGAAAGCTGGGTAGTGGAAAGACCTAAATCACTTACTTTCCACTTTCTCCGCATAGACTACATTCGCAATCACTTCCCCCACCATCTTGAGAGATTTGGAAGAGCATTTGTCGGGTGTGTCGTCGAGCGTATGCCATGGACCATAATTGAAATCTATAATATCGATGCACTTTACTCCCGCATCGTTCAGAGGAATATGGTCGTCGGCTATACTCATACCGACCTCGGGAGTAAAAACATCCTTATAACCAAGTTTGTCGGCCATGCTCCAGACTTTTTTGACCACATCAGGCGCCGCATTCACCGACTGCTGCTCCTTTGGTATCTCCAAGTCCTTGTCGCCGACCATATCCAACAGGATGCCATAGTATATCTTGATTACCCTGCCTTTATATGATGTGCCGTCGACAAGATTCTTGGCCAAATACTTCGATCCCAAAAACATCTCCGGCTCGCCGGGACCATAGTCCTCACCGTCAAAAAAGACCATCACAACACCGACATCAGGCTTCTGTTTTGCAAACATTCGCGCCAGTTCCAAAAGCACTGCCACGCCCGAACCACCGTCATTGGCGGCTGGAATGGGCTGCTTTTTCTTTGCAGGGTCGATCTCCATATCTGCAGTCGGACGGGAGTCCCAATGGGCTGCCAACAAAATATGTCTCTTGGAATCGGGGTTGAAGTGTGCAATGATATTCTGCATCTCCAGATAATTGCCGCGCACAGTCTTTGAGAACTCCTGAACCTTCACTGCGTCGGCATATGGCTTCAATTGAGCTTGGATGAACTCAGCAGTCATTTTGTGACCGCCAGTTCCAGGATATCTTGGACCGAACTCGACCTGCTGCTTGAGCAGGGAAAATGCGTGGGTCTCATCAAACGTGGGCACATTCGCCGATGTGCCGCCGGGGCTACAGCCGATAACGGCAGTCAACATAACGCACATCAGCGCACAGATTATGGATATCGAATGTCTCAGCACTACTTCTCCACTACTTGACGACTTTGATCCTGTCCAAAGTGCCATAGTCTATAGTCTTGTTGGCCGTCATATAGTCCTCTACGGCTTTGATAATACTCTTGTCCGAATGACGATGCTTTACATCGCCCGATGACCAAATCTTCCAGTAACCCAGCGCTCCGTTGGCCATGGAATTGGTCATGCCCACTGTATACGTCCGGGAGTCAATGATTTGTGCACCCGCCACTTTCACAGACGTCACTCGCTCGCCTATATCCTTGGATGGATCGAATGTAAACTCAAGGCCGGAAACCTGCAGGAACCCTAGATTTGGCTGAGGATATATCGAGACAGACTTCTCAAGCGCCTGACGGAGAGCCTTGCCGGTGATCGAAACCTCTGCCAGGGGATCATCGGGATATGAGACCAGCGCATTGATATCGGACGAAGATATCTCCCCAGCTTCAAACGGTGTGTCTTTGGCATTGACCTCGCTTGCGGCAATAAACGCGATATCAGTGTTCAACTCCGCACGCACTGCATCCGCGATCAGATCGCAGACTGCCGTCTCGGATTTCTCCACATCCTGGTTGCCTAAAGCGCTCTTGCTCTGTGTGCTTGCTCCAACCGCAGCGCAGGCAGCTACAGCCAACACAACAGCTATAATAATCAACTTATGTAGCATCCTCATCTGCATCCCACCTCACAAACTCTCAATATTATAAGACGCACTAAAAATGAAAATGTTCTCGCAATCTTCGATAATTGTGACAAGGGTAAAATCCCTATAGAGGCGGTGCCTCTGAAGGAAGTGAATACAATGCGCAAGTTAATGTTGATACCGGCAATCACGCTTATCTTTGCCGCGCCAATATCCGCTCAGGACAACAAAAACCCCTGCCCTGTCGGAGGTGCGGCGACTGCTGCGTGTCCAATAATCAATGACTCAGTAATCCTGGCTACGGTCAGATCACGACTGGCTGGACTCGTAACCAAACCCGGATGCAATATATGCATAAGCTATTACCACGGACTAATCACGCTGACAGGATGCGTCTATAACGAAAACCAGAAGTCCGTGGCAACTATACTCGCATCCAGCGTTCGCGGAGTCATGAAAGTCGATAATCAACTCCATGTCTCACCTGTCAGCGAAAGAGACAGGAGACTGGCGGCTGAGGTCCGAAACAGAATCAGCCATTCGATGTATAGCCCGGGCACATACACTGTGGATGTCAGAGAAGGCGTTGTGCGCATCTCGGGATATGCTCGCAGTGAGCTTGCTTATGATATGATACCCATCATAGCCGGAGCTGTGCCGGGTGTAACCGCAGTATATAACGATATGGTAATCGCCGGCCCAGAATCAAATATATTTTAGACTTAGCCCGTATTATGCGTAAAGCGCATAATACGGGTCTCCGAGAGCATTATTCACGTTTATCGTGAATAATGCGGGTTAGTATTTGAGATTGAGTATTTGGTAAAAAAGATCGGCGGGAACCCCCGCCGATCTTACCTATTGCCTATTACTTGTTGCCTGTTACCTATATCGCATTATCGGAATCGGCGTCTATTGAGCCGTCTTCATCATCCGAATTCGACAAGTCGGAACTGTCGGATTCACCTTCATCTTCATTGCCGGTATCCGTCAGCGCACTCGTCAGTTTCTTGAAGACATCAGCATCCTCGAGTTCATCTTCATCTTCTTCAGATTCATCCTCGGAAACTGCCTCAACTTCAGCATCGTCACCGCCAAGTGGAGCCAGTTCTTCAAGCTCCAACTCGTCCTCAACAGGCAGAAGCTCCTCTTCTTCCTCTTCAGACTCGTATGTCGGCTCCAATAGCTGGCGTGCGGTCGTGACGACCTCGTGCTCCTCGTTCATTACATCCAAACCCTTATACCTCGGCAGACCAGTGCCCGCCGGGATAAGACGCCCGATGATGACGTTTTCCTTTAGCCCGACCAGGTTGTCACGCTTGCCCCTTACCGCAGCATCCGTGAGGACCCTGGTGGTCTTCTGGAATGATGCCGCTGACAGAAAGCTGTCCGTGGCCAAAGAAGCCTCAGTGATACCCAGCAGCACCCAGTCGGCTGTCGCCTCAGTGCCGCTTACAGCGTTCACGCGGGCATTTTCATCCTCGAAGTCGAACTTATCGACGACCTGACCAGGCAGGAACTTGGTATCGCCGGACTCGATCACTTTGCGCTTCCTGAGCATCTGGCGGACGATGATCTCGACATGCTTGTCGTTGATATCGATACCCTGCGATTTATATACGTTCTGAATCTCGCGGACGAGATACTCCATAACGCCTCGCACGCCCTGAAGCTCAAGGACCTTGTGCGGATCCATCGGGCCTTCAGTAAGTCTGTCACCGGCCTGAACCGTCCGACCGACCTCGACCTCCAGGTTGCCTCTGTAAGGAACCAAGTGAGTCTTGCGCAGCTTAACACTCTGCACACCGGCGTCCTTGATCTTTCGAGCAAGTTTCTCCGTAAGCTCGGTGCCGGCATCAAACATAGTGTCGCCGGTCTTGGGATTGACTACATTATCCACAACCACTTCACCTGCAAGCTGTGAAGGGTCATATGTCGGCTGCTCGGAGTGGATAACCACTCGCTTCAAGCCCCTGGTCTCAATATCGACTACCTCACCGGCTGACTCGGTAATGATCGCCTGACCCTTGGGTTTCCTGGCCTCAAAGAGTTCGACGACCCTCAGCAGACCACCGACCTGGTCCTCCAATACCTTCAAAACCGCCTGGACCGCCCTGGCGCGCTCACGCTCGATGCCCTCCACGCCGTCTTCGATGGATACCAGGCCGCGCCTGATGTCCTCATGAAGGTCGCGCAGGCTTTCCTGTTTCTTCTTCTTGACCTCGGCTACACCGGTCATATACTTGCCGGCGACGCCTCCGGTGTGGAAGGTTCTCATCGTAATCTGAGTACCCGGCTCACCAATCGACTGAGCGGCTATAATGCCAACCGCTGTGCCCGCATCAACAGGCTTGCCGTTAGCCATATCGCGTCCGTAACACTTGCTGCAGATACCCTGACGCAGTTCACACGTCAGAGGCGAACGGACTCCAACTCTCGTTAGACCTGCCGCCTCGATCTCCTTTGCAGCCTCATCACTGATTATCTCGTTTGCCTGGACAAGCGGCTCGCTTGCACCAGGTAGATAGATATCCTCAAGAGCTGTCCGGCCTCTGAGCCTGTCACCAATCGTCTCAATGACTTCGCCGGACTCCTCAATGGTCGAAACATATACGCCGCTGGTGGTGCCGCAGTCCTCACCGCGAACGATCACGTCCTGCGCAACATCGACCAGTCGCCTTGTAAGATAGCCAGCGTCCGCAGTCCGCAGAGCTGTGTCCGCAAGACCCTTTCTGGCGCCGTGCGTCGAGATAAAGTATTCGAGGACGTTGATGCCCTCATGGAAGTTCGATTTGATCGGCAGGTCTTCGATCAGGTTGCCGAACGGGTCGCTCATGAGACCTCGCATACCGGCAAGCTGTGTTATCTGCCTTTTGGAACCTCTGGCTCCAGATGTCGTAATGATCGAGATCGGGTTGAACGGCTCCACGCTGTCTGTGATCGAATCGGCAACCTCATCAGCCGCTCGAATCCACAATTCAAGCACCTGCTGTTTGCGTTCAGCCTGAGTGATCAGACCCCTCGTGTAATCGCGGTTCTTCCTAGCTACAGCCGTCTGTGTCCGTTCGACTATCGCGTCACGCTCGGATGGAATGTCCATGTCGGTCATGGAGATAGTTATGCCCGAGAATGTGGCATAGCGGAAACCGAGCTCCTTAAGATCGTCCAGAAGTTTGACTGTGCGCTCATGGCCGTTCTTTGCATAGCACTCATTGACCAACCTGGCCATCATCTTCTTGTCGACCTCTTTGTCGAGGTAACGCATATTCGGAGGCAGAATATTATTGAATATCAGCCTGCCGACAGTAAGCTCTCTCAGTTCCAGCTCATCGCTGTCCGGCGATTTGGGCAGTCTGACCTTGATAGGTTCATGCACGTCTACCTGGCCGTTGCGATATGCCAGAAGCGCATCCTCTTCATCAGAAAACGTGCGAAGCGCCCTCTCCTCGGGCACGTCTTCATGCTTCATTGTCAGATAGAACGAACCCAGAACGATGTCCTGCAGCGGCGCGACAATCGGCCTGCCGTCGGATGGCGAGAACAGGTTGTGAGTGGAGAGCATCAATACTCTCGCCTCAGCCTGTGCCGATGCCGACAGCGGCACGTGGACCGCCATCTGGTCGCCGTCAAAGTCCGCGTTAAACGCATGACATACCAATGGGTGAAGCTGAATAGCCTTGCCATCCACCAGAATAGGCTCGAAAGCCTGAATGCCGAGGCGGTGAAGCGTAGGAGCACGGTTGAGCATGACCGGATGCTCGCTGATGACGTCTTCGAGCGCGTCCCAGACCTCCGGCTTCATGCGGTCGATCATTCGCTTGGCCGTCTTGATATTGGAAGTATACTTCTTCTCGACCAGGGTCTTCATCACGAATGGTTTGAACAGCTCCAGCGCCATCTCTTTGGGTAGACCGCACTGATGCAGCTTCAACGATGGACCCACAACGATGACCGAACGGCCTGAATAGTCTACGCGCTTGCCCAGCAGGTTCTTTCTGAACCGGCCTTCCTTGCCCTTGAGCATGTCGGAAAGCGACTTCAGCGGCCTGTTGTTCGAGCCGACTACCGGCCTCGTGCGCCTGCCGTTGTCAATCAACGCATCGACGGCCTCCTGCAGAAGCCTCTTCTCATGGTTTATGATCGACTCAGGCGCCCGGATCTCGGTGATCTTCTTTAGTCGGTTGTTCCGGTTGATGATGCGGCGATAGAGATCGTTGAGGTCGCTGGTCGCGAACCTGCCGCCGTCGAGCTGGACCATAGGCCGAAGCTCAGGTGAAATAACAGGTATGCAGTCCAGGATCATCCACTCGGGACGACTCTTGGAAGATATGAACGAGTCAACAACTTCAAGGCGCTTGATCGCCCTTGCACGCTTTGGACCCGTGGTCTGCGAAATCTCTTTACGAAGCTCACGAGAGAGTTTTTCAAGATCGATCTCGGAGAGCAGTTCCCTTACGGCAGTTCCGCCCAGTCCGGCTCGGAGCACATCGTCAAGGTCGATATCGAGCTTCTCTGATACTACCTCGAGAAGCCTGTCGAGAGCGCGATACTGGTCTTCGGTAATCAGCTCGAGTTTCTGAACGCTCTCAAGAAGCTTGAGAGTGGAATGCAGTTCATCGGTGTGATCGGCTGCATCACGCTCTTCCTGCTTGATCCGCTCGTTGAGCTTCTTGGTCTGATCGCTCTTCTTCTTGTCGTCCCAGTCCGGGTTTTCTTTCTCTTCTTTGGCTGCCTCTTTGCGCAGGTTCGCTATGCTCTCATCACGCTGGAGCGCCACATCCTCAGCAGCCGCATTGACAGCCGTGCGTATCTCGTCGATGTGCTCATTGATCTTCGGCCTATCGACATGGATCACGATATATGACGCAAAATACAGCACGCGCTCAAGCGGCCTTGGAGACATGTCCAGCAGCAGGCTCATCGGGCTGGGAACACCCTTCAGATACCATATGTGCGAGACCGGCGCAGCAAGCTCGATGTGACCCATTCTCTCGCGGCGGACCTTGGAGCGAGTTACCTCGACTCCGCAGCGGTCGCAGACGACGCCCTTGAACTTGACCTTCTTATAGCGCCCGCAGTGGCACTCCCAGTCCTTGACCGGTCCGAATATCCTTTCGCAGAAAAGCCCATCGCGCTCGGGCTTGAATGTGCGATAGTTGATGGTCTCCGGCTTTTTCACCTCGCCGCAGGACCATGAACGTATGTCATCCGGGGATGCTATGCCTATCCGGATTTTATCGAATGTACTAGAATCAGCCATTGAGATCCTCCCTGAGTTCCAGAACCTTCTTGCGACGCTTCGCAGATATTACTCCGCCCTCATGCCCCTCCGAAAGCTCGTCTTCGGTGTCCTTGAGATCGATAACCCGGTCTCTGTCATCCTCGACTGATACCTTCAGACCAAGGCTCTGAAGCTCGTTTACCAGAATCTTGAACGATTCCGGCACTCCAGGCTCAAGTATGTTGTCGCCCTTGACTATGGATTCGTATGTCTTGACGCGGCCTTGAACGTCGTCGCTCTTGATAGTTAGTATTTCCTGGAGCGTATAGGCAGCGCCATAGGCCTCCAATGCCCAGACCTCCATCTCTCCGAACCTCTGACCACCGAACTGAGCCTTTCCGCCCAATGGCTGCTGAGTGACCAAAGAGTATGGTCCGGTGGACCGGGCGTGTATCTTGTCCTCGACAAGGTGCGCCAATTTCAACATGTATATGTAACCGACCGTGACATCCTGGCTGAACTTCTGGCCGGTGAGACCGTCGTAAAGCGCGCTCTTGCCGGTGTTCTCATTGAGACCCATGCGCTTCTGGACGTTATCCTCAATTGCAGAAATCAATGCCTCATAGTCATAGCCCTTTGGAGCTTTATTTCCTACATAGGGAATCACCAACTCGGACAGTTCCTCTTCCGGCTCAGACTCTGACCCCATCTCTAACTCTGAATCTTCTTCATCATCAGGTCCGCTTGCAGCAATTCGAGCCTCGTTTTCGCGTCGGAGCCTCTCAGAAAGAGCCTCCCGCAGCGACAGCGGATCGTCCGCGGCAACAGGTCCTGCCAGCTTGATACTAAGAGTCTCAAGCTCGGCCAGGTCAAATGTTTTGATGTGCTGTCTGATACTTTCAACACCCTTATTATACAAATCGATAATTTGCTGGACCTCGGCACCCAAATCACCAGAAGTTATCTCGGGCAGTCTGCCGAGTATATGCCTGACCACCGAGTCGACTTGCTTCTCACTGACAACCTCGGCCTCGATACCGAGTTCCTTGGCATAGTCCCTCAGAACGCCAATCCTGAGTTTCCAGGCCAACACCTGGAGATCAGTCACTATCTCGGTCTCAGTTGCACCCTGGAAAATCGGGTTCTTATACTTGCAGCCAAGGTGCTTACCTACCAGACCCTGGTGAGTCTCCAAAATCTGACCAATGTTCATTCGGCTCGGAACCCCGAGAGGATTAAGCACTATATCGACAGGCTTGCCGTTCGGCAGGAATGGCATGTTTTCCTCGGGCTGTATCTTTGAAATGACACCCTTGTTGCCATGGCGGCCTGCCATTTTGTCGCCTTCCATAACCTTGCGCTTCTGGGCGATATAACACCTGACAAGCTGGTTTACGCCCGCCGGAAGTTCGTCGCCAGGCTCACGGACCAGTTCGCCATCGCATCTTTCGCAGAGCATGCGCTCAGGTTTCTTACTATAATCGAAGACAGCCTCGCACCGGCTGCACTTATACTTGAACCGGCTGAAGACCTTGACGTCGACAACCGTGCCGGTCTCGCCGTGAGGAACTCTCAGCGATACGTCGCGGGTCTCCTCGGCTTTCTTACCGAAGATCGCGATAATCAGTCTCTCTTCCGCCGTCAACTCGCCTTGACCTTTGGGAGCAACCTTGCCGACCAAAATGTCTTCAGGCCTTACCTCGGCTCCTATGCGGATGATGCCGTTGGAGTCCAAATCCTTCAACACATCTTCGCCGACATTCGGAATGTCACGGGTGATCTCTTCAGGACCAAGCTTGGTATCGCGAGCCTCGGTCTCATACTTCTCTATATGGATCGAGGTAAAAATGTCGTCCTTAACCAGCCTCTGGCTAAGTAAAACGGCGTCTTCGTAGTTGTAACCGTTCCACGGCATAAACGCAACCAGAATGTTCTGGCCTAGCGCCAACTCGCCGCCGTCTGTGCATGGTCCATCAGCAATCACTTCGCCCGCGCGAACCCGCTTGCCGGGCTTGACTATAGGCTTTTGCGTGATACATGTGCCCTGATTCGAGCGCAGGAGGTTTATGAGATGATATTCATCTATCGTGCCGTCCTCGGCCTCGACCAGAATCTTCTCGGCGGTCGAATATCGGACAATGCCGTCTCTCTTATTTATAATGACGGCGCCCGAGTCACGAGCTGCACGCCCCTCTATACCCGTTCGCACGATGGGAGCATCACCACGCAACAGCGGCACAGCCTGACGCTGCATGTTCGAGCCCATCAGAGCGCGGTTTGCGTCATCGTTCTCAAGGAATGGGATCATCGCCGTCGCTACCGACATGATCTGCATCGGAGAGACGTCCATATAGGTCACTTTGTTCGCGGCGACCTGCGGATATGTGTTCTCATGCCGCACTACAACCGTTGCAGCAGTGATCTCACCAGTCTCCTGATCCAAAGGAGTGTTGGCCGGAGCGATATACTCCTGGCTCTCCTCGTCCGCAGAAAGATAGACCAGGTCATTCGTGACTTTACCGTTCTTTACGATGCGATAAGGACTGCGCAAGAAACCATATTCGTCTATCTTAGCGTGAATCGCCATAGAACCGATCAGACCGATGTTCGGACCTTCAGGGGTCTCAATCGGACAGATTCGGCCATAGTGCGAGTGGTGGACATCTCGGACCTCGAGCTTGGCGCTCTGTCTGGATAGACCGCCGGGACCCAGAGCCGAAAGCCTGCGCTTGTGCGTAAGCTCGGCCAGAGGGTTGGTCTGGTCCATAAACTGCGAGAGCTGGCTTGACTGGAAGAAGCTCCTTATGCTTGCCGATATCGGCTTGACCGACAGGATGACCTGCGGGATCACGTTCTCAGGGTCCAGGCTCGTCATCCTCTCCTTGGCGACCTTCTCCATCCTCAAAAAGCCCATTCTGAGCTGATCCTGAAGAAGTTCACCGACTGAGCGGACACGCTTGTTTTCCAAGTGGTCGATATCGTCAGTCGAACAGGCCACAAGTCTTATCGCCGTCTCGGAGTAAAGCTCCGCTGGAGTGTCGGAGATCAGACGGTTACCGTTGGGGATAAGGTCGAGCATTCGCCTCATCTCCTTGAGATCGTCCTCGGTTATCATATCTCCGAGCTTGATGTGTTTCAGCGTTTCAAGATGTCTCTTGAACTGGGAAACACGTCCGCCGAGAGCTTTGTCCTCTTTGGATGCCGACTTGGCATCGGCCTTGACGGCCTCCTCAAGCTCAGGCAGGCGCTTTGCAAGGTTCGCAGTGTTGAGATGCGCTACCAGTGAACCTGCCTCGGAAAGGCCGATTATGTATTGTATGATCTTGATTATATCTTCGCGGGTGACCGCTCTGACATGCTCAGGCAGGTTCAAACCCAGCTTCTTGTTGAGTTTGTAGCGCCCTACCCGCGCAAGGTCATATCGACGTGTATCGAAGAAATACGAGTTCATCAGGCTGGTCGCCGAGTCGCGAGTCGCCGGGTCACCAGGTCTGATCCTGTGATATATGTCGATCAAGGCTTCGTCCATGTCATGAGCCGGATCCTGATCGAGCGTTGCATCGATATAGCGGTTCGGAATGTAGACCTCAAGATGCTTTAGAGCGAATTTTTCAATCTTCTTGGCTGCATCATCACCGATCTTTTCGCCCGCCTTGACAAGTATTTTGTCCGTCTTCGGGTCCTTGATGTCCTTTGTTGGACGAAAACCACGGACCATGTCTGCGCTTACATCGGTGATCGTCTCCTTGATACTGAAAATGTCCAGGATTTCAGTCGTGGAGCCGCTGTTATGACCCTTGGTCCCAACCTCAACACTCTCTGAATGCAGAGAGTGGAGCTTTTTGGCCATCTTCTCATCGACGACAGCGCCGGCCTCAAAGAGAACCTCACCGGTCTCCTTGTTGACCTTGTCGGCAGCCAAAGTTCTACCTATCGCCTCATACGCGGGCAGCATCTCCGACTTGGGACACGCCGGCTCAAACAGGTTCAAAGCCCGCAGGAAAGTCGTCAGAGGGAACTTCTTTGTCTGGGCAACATGCACAGTAATGACATCGTTTGCATCAGTCTCGATGTCGATCCAAGCGCCTGGGCTGGGAATTATCGTGGCAAAGTAGAGCACTCGTCCGGAATAGTCAAGAGTGTCCTTGAAATATACGCCGGGTGAACGTGCAAGCTGGCTGACGACAACACGCTCAGCGCCGTTTATAACGAAAGTGCCCTTTTCGGTCATTAACGGAAGATCACCGAGATATACTTCGCTCTCGATAACCTCCTTCTCCGCCGCCGTCAAGCGAACACGCGCTTTGATCGGAGCTTCAAAAGTGGTCATGTCCCGATAACGGCACTCTTCTACAGTGTATTTCGGGTCACCAAGGGAGTAGTCTAACAGTTCCAGGGACAGATTGCCCGTGAAGTCATGTATGGGTGAAAAACTATGAAACAGCTCTCTCAGCCCTTCCCGAAGAAACCATTTGTAGGAGTCGAGCTGAATCTCGACCAAGTTCGGCAGTTCAATCGCCTCAGGGGTACGCTTGGTCCTGTGCTGAATTTCTCTCATCTGGGCCTCCTGATTGGGTTCACACGCGAAATAATATTATATCAGTATCAGGTGTATGTGGTCAATGGAAATATGCACACATACACGTATTTTTTACAGTTTTTTTGTCTGGAAATCGGGTCGGCAGTCGGTAGTTGGCCGCCAATTGACCGTCGACTGCCGAATGCTGACCCATATTGTACACGCACTCAAGGCGCGGCCACAATCGCGACCGCGCCCGAGCATTAAACAGCAATCGAAAACGATTACTTTATCTCTACAGTTGCACCCTCGGCCTCGAGCTTGCTCTTCATGGCCTCGGCTTCTTCCTTGGCAACGCCCTCTTTGATCGGCTTGGGAGCGGAGTCTACGAGTTCCTTCGCTTCCTTCAGACCCAGAGTTGTAAGCTCGCGGACGACCTTGATAACCTGGATCTTCTTGTCACCGGCACCTGTGAGAATGACGTCAAATGCTGTCTTCTCTTCAGCCTCTTCAGCGGCTGCAGCTCCGCCAGCACCCGGCATGGCCACAGGAGCAGCCATCGCCATGGCGGATACGCCGAATTCATCCTGCAGAGCCTTCACGAAATCGTTCAGCTCGAGAACCGTCATATTTTTTACTGTCTCAATAAGCTCAGGTATGTTAGCCATTTTATAAATTGCACCCCTTTTTGGTATGCGCCATATCGGCGCGACTTTTTTTAGTGAAGAGGATTCCCCTCATCCCAACCCTCTCCCACAAGGAGAGAGAGCAAGTTAAGCTGCTTTCTTGTCAGCCACGCCCTGCAGCGTGAATACAAGCTGACTTATCATCTGCTGCATTGTGCTGACCAAACCGGTGATCGGACTCTGCAAGCCGCCTACAACCATCGCATACAACTGCTCGCGCGGCGGAATCTTAGCCAGAGCTTCGATCTGCTTGATATCAATGATCTGTCCATCTACAATACCGGACTTCAGCTTTATCGACTTGGGTCCCTTCGTAAAGTCACCAAGCGTCTTCGCGGCGCCAACCGGATCATCCGTGTAGACAATCGCCGTCGGACCCGCCAATCCCTCGAATAGAGGCTCTGAAGCAGTGCCCTCGGATGCGCGTACAAGAAGAGTGTTCTTTA
The DNA here is from genome assembly GCA_021371935.1 of bacterium. Taxonomy (NCBI): domain Bacteria; species bacterium. The sequence continues at coordinate 2,955 of JAJFVF010000008.1, read as the reverse complement.
CTACCTTATAACCACTGCCGCTCTCGCGCAGCTTGCTCCGAAGACTTGCAAGACCCTTGACATCCAGACCCTGATAATCAGTCAGGATAATGGTGCTCTTTTCGAGCATGCCCTGCAGTTCCTGCACCGCTACGACCTTCTCAGGTCTCGGCGTTCTTTCAAATGTCGGCAATACGTCTCACCTCCTTTCCAATCGTGCCGCTTACCAGACGCATAAAAAGGGCTATCATTTCGCAGACAGCCCTGAATCATCACCATATACAACATCACTCTGGTGCTTCAGCCTCGGTCGGCGCTCACTTTGAGCATTAAACCTCTCGGTACCCACTGTCTACGGCACGTTATTTAAATTATGATCATCACTGAGTACTGACTAGCTTCTTACTTTTACCAGTAATAATTACCAACACAAGCATTATCAAATTGAGCATGAAGACTATTAGATCGGCCGGGCCGACCTGGTCGGTTATAGACAAAAGAGCATTCCCACCGATCAATAATACTGCAAACCAATGAATAAGTCTAATTCTCCTGGCCAGACCCCAGGCTGCGACAAAATAGAACAGTGCATCAAGCATCAAAAGCCCGGCAATAGCCCAGCGGGTAATCGGTCCCAACGAAGCATTCCTTGCCGGAAAAAGCATTGCTGCCAGCACCAAAAAAATGCCGCTCAGAACAAACAGAACAATTATTAGCTTCTGCACGTTGTCTTGGTTTTTCATGCACGTCCAAGATGACTATTGTCGATTATTTGCTTGTCAGTCTCTGTGCTTCGTAAGTATCGATATCGACACCGGGCCCCATGGTGGAACTGACTGTGATCTTCTGCAAGTATCGACCCTTCGCTGAGGAAGGTTTCGCCTTAACGAGCGCATCGATGAGAGCAGTAAAGTTCTCTATGAGCTGCTCAGGTGTAAATGATACCTTGCCGAGCGGCGCATGCACAATGCCCGCCTTCTCAACACGATACTCCACTCTGGAAGCAGTCTTGATCTCCTTGACGACTCGACCGATATCCTCAGCCACCGTTCCAGCTTTCTTGCTCGGCATCTTGGCGCGGAGAATGCTTCCCAGTCTCCCGACCAGGTTCATAACATCAGGAGTCGCCAGCAATACGTCGAAGTCCATCCAGCCGCCCTGAATCTCCTTGACCAGGTCTTCGTCACCGACTTTGTCCGCTCCGGCTTCCTGTGCTTCAGTCGCCTTGTCGCCTTTGGTAATAACGGCCACCTTGCGGACCTTGCCGGTGCCATGAGGCAAAGTGGTGTTTCCACGAACCATCTGGTCGCCATGCCTTGGGTCGACCCCGAGCTTTATCGCGACATCTATTGTCTCATCGAACTTCGCACTGGCCGTGCTCTTCACCAAATCCAGCGCTTCCTGTGGTGATTTGGGTCCGTCAGCGCCAACGGTCTTGGCTGCCTCGACGTACCTTTTTCCATGATTGGGCATTCATTTCTCCTTATACGCAGGTCCCTATGGGATATCGGCTTTCGCCTGCCGCCTGCAAAACTTTAGTCTACTATTTCGATTCCCGCTGAGCGGGCGGTGCCTTCGAGAGTGCGCATCGCCGCCTCTATGCTGTTTGCATTGAGATCGGGCATCTTGGTCTCGGCTACCTGACGAAGCTGATCGCGGGTGAGCTTTGCCACTTTCCGCTTGTTCGGCTCACCTGAAGCTCTCTCGATTCCGGCAGCCTTCTTCAACAGTTCGCCAGCGGGAGATACCTTTAATATAAACGTGAATGAGCGATCCTCATAGACCGTGATCTCCACCGGGACAACATTGCCGATCTGAGCTGCCGTCTTCTCGTTGTACGATTTGACGAACTCCATTATGTTGACCCCATGTTGGCTCAAAGCCGGTCCCACGGGAGGTGCGGGTGTCGCTTTTCCTGCGGGTATCTGAAGCTTGACCACCGCCATTACTTTCTTGGCCATCTAAGTTCATCCTCCTGCCTGTCACAGACACAATCAAGCAGATTGCCAAGGTCTGCCCGGCAATCTGCATACAAAAGCTGCAAATCAGGCTTAACTATAAACGTTCTACCTGCGAGAAATCAAGCTCAACAGGAGTATCTCTTCCAAAAATTGAAATGAGGACCTTGAGCTTTTCTTTCTGCACGTTTACCTCTTCAATTTTACCTGTGAAGTCTGTGAACGGACCTGATGTGATTCGCACTACCTCGTCCTTCGACCACTTCACCTTCGGTTTTCTATCAGGAGCCTCTATGGCATCCAGAATATCCTGAATCTCTTTGTCCTGCAGCGGCACAGGCTTGTTGCCCGACGTTACAAAACCAGTAACACCAGTCGTGCTCTTGACAAGATACCACGTCGTCTCATCCAAAACCATCTCGATGAGAACGTAGCCGGGGAAGACCTTTCGCTGGACTTCCTGACGCTTGCCGCCTCTTGTGCGCAGCTCCGCCTCCGTCGGAACAAGTATCCTGAAGATCTTGTCCTTGAGGTTCATTGACTCCGCGCGCCGCTCTATGTTGGTCTTGACCTTATTCTCGTGACCTGAATATGTATGTACAGCGTACCACTGTTTTTCTGTCATGCTATCCCTAGCCGAAAGCCCTTCTTTTTATCCTACCCTCTGGGTATTGCGTCTGTGACTCTCGATAAAATGAAATCTATTGCGCCAATGTAGACTGAAATCGCCACGATGGTGAAAATAACCACTATCGTAAACTGCTTTAATTCAGCCTGTGTCGGCCATGACGACTTCTTGAAAGTCTCATACCAACTCTCTTTGATGAACTTAATGAAACGCGCAAAGAACCCCTCACCCTTCGGCTTGGCGGCTGTCTTTGATGCTGCAGTATTGGCCATTAGTCCTCCAAAACCCAAAAAATGGCAGGGGCTGCCGGGATCGAACCGACGACACCCGGTTTTGGAGACCGGTGCTCTACCAGCTGAGCTAAGCCCCTGCGCAACCTGAGTTTCAACA
>JAJFVF010000007.1 GCA_021371935.1 bacterium | reverse complement strand
CTACGCCTTGCGGCACTAGATCCTAAATCTAGCGTGTCTGCCATTCCACCACTCGCCCGTGAGTGGTGGACGATCAGGGACTCGAACCCTGGACCAATGGATTAAGAGTCCACTGCTCTACCAACTGAGCTAATCGTCCACAAGACTTGAATAAGCCGGTATTATTATAACAACCCTGCTCAAGACCGTCAAGTTGGCCCCTTACGTCCTCAAGCAAAGATATTATATCAGCGGCACTCTTTTGCTGTCAATACAAAAATTGGTGCCGGGTGTCGGGTGCCGGGTGCCGGATGGGGTGAGCAAAAAGATATACAGACACTTATGAAGATCGTCGGGGACTTAAGCCCCCTGTGATTCTGTTAAGCGGAATTGATCCACAAATGCATTGCCCAAGTTATCAGAATACTGAATGTCTCATTTGTTTCGGAGCAACTGCAAATATGTCATGCTAGATTTCCGTGCATCCCATGCTCCCTTAATATGCTTTGTTAATTTGGGCAAGTCCTGTTCAAGAGTCGTTTTCCAAAGTCTAGAATCATAAGCATATACTCTGAGTAGATTATCAACATCGAAGATCGACGGAGTCCCTATAGCATGAATAAGTGCAACAGGTTTTTCGAATGCAATGCGCATGCCAAGCTCAAACAATACGTTTGGATTGTGTTCAGTAAGATCAACAATTACGAGATCAGCATCCGACAAGTCATTCACTATTGTAGAGTGAATAAGATCACTTCCATCACGACGTGCGGTTTCTACCTTGAATCCTGCCGACACGGCGGCTGGTGTAATTAAACTTCGCAAAACCTCGTCAAAGAATCCCTTCGGGTATAGATCAGTTTTTTCAGAAAATGGCATAACAATAAATGTCCGTAATGTTGTGTTGTTTTCAGGTTCACCGAGAATAATTGGTGATGCTTGTTCTTGAGTGTCTTTCTTTGCTAGGATAACTTCCGATGATATTATTTCACTCTTACTAATGCAGGACATATTCTTTTGGAATACATTATAAAAATCGTTAATGTGCTCTTCGGCCACACTAAACTCGGTAATTAGTGTGTTTTTTAGGTATTTTATTTCTGGCAATTGACCACAAGAATAATGATCATATACTGCTTTAAACAGATCAACGTTAAAAAATGCTTTTTTTAGTGCGTCTACTTCTGCTTCAGGTGAGGTTGGATATACGATCTGCTTACCAAGATTTGTCAATTCAATTTTCCCTGCGCGATTTGTACCAACGGTCAATCCATAATCTCTAGACGACGCTGTCAAATAGAAGAGATTATTGCTCCTTTCTCCCATTTTTAGAACTTTTGCAATTTCTCCAGGGGCCCAAGGATTTCCACCATTGCAATCCCTTATTATTTGTGCTATCCGAATTGCTTCTTCCAATGCGTTAATTGGAAATTGTCGAGGAGTTGTTTTCGGCTTTCTCTTTTTAGAACCGTTATGATGTTCACTCTGTTCTTCATCTGCTTCGGAAAGAAGCTGATTATCTACTGCCTCACTATCTTTGCTCATAACTCCTCCTTTAAAAAGCAACTCATCTTGCATAGTCGAAATACCTTGCCCCAAAACTGCCACAAGCCAGTCCAACATCAACAATATCACCCATATTCTATCCCCAACCAGCCCGCTTGTCAACATCAATGAGAATATTTAGCGACTCGCCAGGTACATTCGTGTCAATTCATCACATGCAATAAGGAAATAGCAACATAACCGGTAGCAAATGGGGTATCAGAACAATTTGGCATTGTGGATATGCGGAAGACAGCTATAGCCGGATTCGGAAATCCGGCACTGACTTTCGGGTAAGGATTCGGAGATCCTTACCCATCACAAATATCAAAGATGGCTGGAGATGGGATTAAAATCCCAAATACAAATGTCCGGGATTCAAATCCCGGACCATCGAACTTTTTGACTTTCCAACTTTTTGACACAAGCTCACACACCGATATAATCAGCAGCCGCCTCACCTGCCACATATCCAGTCGAGAATGCAGCCTGGAGGTTGTAGCCGCCGGTCTGCGCATCTATATCCATTACCTCACCGGCAAAAAACAGACCGTTGACCAGCTTGGACATCATCGTCCTCGGGTCTATTTCTTTTATGCAAACCCCTCCGGCAGTCACAATCGCCTCGTCCAGCGGTGCCATGCGCACAACTTGAGTCCTGAAATCCTTGAGCAGATCGACCATACGCTCGCGCTCATTGGCAGTAATGCTGTTGACCGGCTTATCGCCATCCAGACCGCCGACGTATATAAACACGTCTATGAGCAGACGCGGAAGCAGGTCGTGCAGATAGTTTTTGAGGTGACGGGTCTGTTTGAAGTCTCTGATGAGGCGCTGATGGAGCTGATCGGGCGTAAGTGCGGGTTTGAGGTCTATCGAGATGACAAGGCGGCCTGTCCCCAAGAGCGTGCCCACATACCTGCTGAGTGTGAGAATGATCGGACCGGAGACGCCATTACTGGTGAAGAGCATCTCGCCGAACTCCGACGCAATCTTTTTTGGCTTATCCTGGCCTTTGGTCTCCATGAGCAGACTCGCTTCGACGTTGCGCAGCGACAAGCCCTGCAAATCTTTGATCCAGTCTTCTTTTGTAATTAAGGCGGACAGAGCCGGTCTCGGCGATATTATAGTGTGGCCGAGGTCGCGAGCCATGTGATAGCCGTCGCCTGTCGAGCCAGTCTTGGGATACGACATGCCGCCCGTCGCTATTATCAGCGCATCAGCGTCCATCCGCCCCCCATAAAGCTTGACGCCGGTCACATGACCGTCCTTCACATCTATCGACTTGGCGGTCGCGTTATACTTGATTCGCACGCCAAGGCCGTCCAGCCACTTTTCAAAGGCTTCTACGACATCCGATGCACGGTCTGAGACTGGAAAAACTCGCCCACCCCGCTCCTCTTTTGTCTCGACACCCATCTTGTGAAAAAAGTCGAGCAGGTCATCCCTGAAATAGCGTGAAAATGCGCCGTAGAGGAACCTGCCATTGGGCGAAAAGGCATCTATGAACTCGTTGAGATCGGCTGTATTGGTGATATTCGCCCTACCCTTGCCGCTGATGCGCACCTTGCGCGCGAGTTTCGAGCCTTTTTCCAGAAGCACGACCGATGCGCCTCGTTCGGCCGCCCTGCCCGCAGCCATCATACCGGCAGCACCGCCGCCTATCACTATCACACGTCGAGTCTTCATTGAGTTTTGACCCTGGGCACTGCCCTCACCATAGACGCAAGCACCAGCGACATCGCCACGACAACAGTCCCGCCGAAGAATGTCACGCTGTATCCCAGTCTCGCCCACAAAAATCCGCCTATGAGCGGCACAAGCACCGCAGCCGCATGATTGACCGTCACACCCATAGACAGCGCAGGGGTGAGGTCCGCAGGATCTGCAATTTTTTGAAGATAGGTCGTCAGGCAGTTTGTCGATAGATAGAAAAAGTTGTCCAGACAGTAGAGCACAAACAACGCGTGCTCATGGTGGATCAGGGCATAGCCGAGAAAGACAAATATCAGTGCGCCGTAACTTGTCATCATTATCCGTCTCTCGCCGATGCGGTCGATCAGTCTGCCCACAATCGGTCCGCCGAACATGTTCACCACGCTGTTTATTATCATCAGAAGCGCGACGGTCTTTAGATGCGTATGGTAGACCTTCGTCAGCGCATATATAGCGAATGTCAGGAACACCTGTTTGCGGCAACCCTCGAGGAATGTGAGCGCATAATAGAGCTTATATCGACTTTTGAATGCTATCTTGGGCTTTTCGGGATAACAGATATCCCGCCTGATCGTAAGCATGATGCAAGCTGCAATAAAGACAAACACGCCGCCGAATATGAACCACATCGGGTAACTTAGCCCATGGCCAACCAGCCGCACGCATATCATGCCCAAAAGAGCACCGGTGCTCGACACGCAAAACGACTGGCCGAGTCTTTTGCCCTTGTTATTTTCCTGAGCCAGGTTCAGTACGAGTGACGACTGCAGAGGCATCCATGAATGCAGACCCGTGCTCCATATGAATGAGAAGACCAGCAGCGATGGGATGCCGTGTATGGCTGCGTATGCACCCATCCCAAGAGACATCACAAAAAGAGTAATCGACCCGAGCAGCGGTTCTGCCATCTGTGCAGCCAGAGCAACAACCAATACGCACAGGAAACCCGGCAGCTCTCGCACAGCCTCGACATATCCGAGCTGCTGCGGCTTGATCGCAAGTGACTCCGTGGCGAAATTGTAGAAGATGGCACTGTATACGCCATAGCCAAAGCTCAAGCACAGTATTGCCGACCACAGCAGCTTGAGGTCACGGCCGAGTGAATTGATTTTCTTGATTACTTGCAAGCGAGACTCCAAGTATAGCTGAGAGCAAAAAGTGGAAAGCCAATAGCCCATTACCCTTTGCCGATCAGTCGACTATAAAGCTGAAATACTGAAAGGCAAACGCCCCCGATTTCCGAGGGCGCTATTCATGTCAATATAAAATCCAAAATTCTAATTACTAAATTAGTTGTTGTCTGTGATGCCGGGCCAACTGTGAGGCGCGCAGGATATCTTTCGTTTGATGCGCGCCAGTGCGTTATCGACCGACTTGGTCTTGCAGCGCAGTTCGCATGCAATCTCACGATAGGATTTGCCTATCTGATATCCGGAAAGCACCTGCCACTCGAAATCGGAGAGCAGACGCCTGAGCATGTCCTGCAGTTGGTCGTTATCCTCACGCTTCAGGACGAGTTCCTCCGGGTCGATAGTGTCGTCTGAAATGAGAATATCTGCCAGGTTCCACTCGCTGTCACTGTCTTCGGAGGGATATTCCAGCGACACGGATGTGTTGAGAGGTGTCTGTTTTCGGCGTGTGGCCGTCTTTATGGCAGTGATGACGTGCCGCTCTATGCATATGCGCGCAAATGACAGGAACGAAATGTCCTTTTCCGGGCGGTAATCGACTATCGCCTGCCACAACCCGATCATGCCGATCTGCAGCAGGTCCTCTTTTTCCGCGCCCATAAGGAAATATGACCTGACTTTCGTCCTTACAAGGCTTCTATATTTGTAGAGCAAATACTCAGAGGCTCTTTCGTCACCACGTTGAGCAACGGCGACGATATCCTGATCCGACAGGACGGCATAGCGCGACTGTGATAGACTTCGCTCTTCCTGGAACTGGTCCTGCACGCATTCACCTCTAAAATTATTCTTCATCACTTACAACATCTACGGCTAGTTTTGTGAGCAGCACAGCAGCCAGACCTGCCGTCAAAGCTGCGGCAGCAGTAAGCGCAATCGGCACTTCGGCGATAGTCTTATCACCGAAACGGATTCTTACTGCCCTTGGACGCTTGACCGCCACGACCTTTTGCATGTCTTCCAAAAAGTCCAGAGTGACGTTCAACACCCCGCTGATTCTGTCCGCGGTCGATGGTGAGATTAACCCGGTCTCGGACTGCTCGCGATCTATACTCATCTCAGCAAGGATTATATAACAATACAAGCACAGTTGGCAAGGATTACAAGCTCAACACGGTGAAAAATCTCAAAATCGGCGTTTTTATCGAAGGAACGTGCATTATACTCTGCACGTAAAAGGGAGTGGCGATTGTGTATTTTGGCCTCATTTGGGCATATTGTTATAATGAAATAGTTGCTTCATATGGCAATAGAATAACGGAGGGCACGAACTTGAAGCGTTTTATAATTTTCCCTATTGCGCTGGTCTATGTGTTGATGCTGATCAGATCAAATGCATGGGCAGCATCCGTAACCGTTAACACCACCCAGAAAACCGCGCTCAGCGATACGACTGACCTGAGCATAAAAGGAACACGCATAGAAGATAGCCAGGTCGGCCTGCTCATCAATAGCACATTAACTGAGCCTCAGGATTTCACGCTCAAAATACCGGGCCTTAAGGAAGATTACGACATATATGTCTGCGGCAGCTATATTGGCCAGCGGAGTGCAAAGCAGCTTGCTGACGGCATTGAGTTGAATATACCCGGCAGAGTGACCCATCCTGACCTGATGCGCTGTCTTTACGCGCTTAAAGACAAGATTAAGCCTCAAATAGATAGTCTCTCCAAGGTCAATGAGTCCGAACCAATCAGAGTAGTTTGGACACTCAGGCAGGCCGATGGTTGGGTGCGCTCCGGTATAGGCAGTGATGAATCTTATAGATCGCTCGATGTCACTCTCAATCCTGCCGGACGTATGCTCAAAAAATGGCAATGGCGGACAAGGCAGGACGCAAAAGGGACGGTTACCGCCGCAACAAACGCATGCTGGTATTTACAAAAAGCACGTGCAAGAATGTATGAAGCGATCAAGGACCCTGATTTGCGCAATAGGGCGGTCGTGACAATGACTCCCGTAACCTTCACAACGAATTATATTGCCGCCAAGAAGCAAATCACAGCAAAGCTGGTCAATGACTGCAATCTGCCGATAAGTGGTACGATCACATATGCCCTGCCAAAAGGATGGAAGGTCGATGCGAAGTCTCTGGAGTTCAAGAATCTGGGAGCGGGAAAGACATATCAGACATCTCTGAACCTGATTGCGCCTTCCAATACGACTAATATCACGTCAGAAATTGCGGTCGCTGCAAATGTGATGGTTATACAGGATAAATATACTGCCAAATTCAAACTCAGGAACATCATTGAAACATCCGTAAAATAGTTGGACCGAGGTGTCTACTTGATCGACTTACTATCGAAAGCGCTCGGCGACGCCGAACTTGTGCAGTCATTTTCAGGTGTCCGCACTATTTTCGGCAGTGACCCCGATATCTCGGATGAACATAAGGCTCTGGCATGGGCATATGGTTATAGCTATGTCAGAAAATGCGTGCATGGACCAAAACCGACCCTGCTCCTTGGCCGCGACCCAAGGCCGACGGGCGAGACGTTGGGAAAAGCGCTTGTCAAAGGGTTTCTGGCAGGCGCATATTCACTAAAATACACGCCGAAGATAGTCGACCTCGGAATAATCACCACTCCGCTGGCCGAAACAGCAATCAGGGCGCTTAATGCCGACGGCGGCGTGATCGTGACCGCAAGCCATAATCCGCTGCAGCATAACGGTTTCAAGTTCCTGACGGGATGCTCCCATATAAGAAATTCACATACTGCTCCGCCTGGAGCACTGCTTTCGGCGCCCATGATGGCAAATGTAATTGCGAATGTGGCAAAACTGGCAGATTCGGGTGATGGTGAGTTTACCCAGCGCATCAAATCGATCACAAGTGCCCGTCTCCATGCCATGCTCACTCAACCCGACAACGAGTCTTCGAGAATACATGCCGAGAGAGCATACCTGGACATAATCGGTCGCGACTGGGGAATCGCACCGCATTGTCTAAAGCCGCTTACTCTGGGACCGGCGCTGCTGGATCCCAATGGCGGCGCCGGAAGTGGTATTGATGCCAGAGTCCTAGAGCACTTCGGAGTCCGGGTGATCGAAATCAATGCCGAACTCGGCTACCCCGAACATGGGATCGATACGGACGGGATCGACCCCGCAAGCGGCAGACATATGCTGCTTCGGGTCGCAAGAGCAGCCGCAAGGGAACGTGCGCACTTTGGGGTGGCATTCGATTATGACGCCGACCGCGGAAATTTGGTGCTGCCCGGTCACGATGAATCAGCAATCATACCGCCTCAGAAAGTGGCGGCACTTAACGTTGCGCTGGCACTTGCCCGACGCAAACTCAGTGGCACTGAGAAAAGCAAACTTGCAGTCGTAATGAGCGACGCCACGTCACTCGCATGCGAAAGGGTCGCCGCTGCTTTCGGCGCTGAGGTGTTTCACGTAGAGACCGGCGAGATCAACGTCGTAACCAAAATGCATAAGCTCAGAGCGGCAGGCTACGATGTGCCGGTTGGAGTCGAAGGCGCAAACGGTGGCACTATATTTGAAACAAGCACATGCCGCGACGGCCTTCAGGCGGCTCTTTCGGCAGCTCTCGCCGAGTCCCAGCCTCAGGTCACGCGTGAATGGGTCGGAATATCCTCCAGAGCAAATGGAAAACGGCTCGATCCGTCAAGAACTATGAGTCTGGAAGACCTGATCGACTCAGTGCCCACAAACTCCAACGTAATGCTCAGGCTCTCATGCCCACCGGTCGATCATGGACTGCTCAAGACAAACGTCGAGAAATATTTCACTCGCACACTTTGGCCGGAACTGCAGCCGAGGTTCCAGGAATTTGAATTTCAAAACTTCGAGGGGACAGAGCATGTCAAAACACGCACAGGCGACGAAAGCGGAGCCTGGCGCGTGATGCTCTCAGGTCCCGACCGCAGAGCATTTATCTTCCTGCGAGGATCGCGCACCGAAGCCGGAATATGGCGGATGATAATCGATGCTGACGATTCATCCGATTTCGCCGTCCTGGAACCCGCTGCAAGAGAAATGTTCAAATCGGCTGTATAGATATCTATGTGGGTAGAATAATATCGTGGAACGCGCAACGTGCACGTTGTTTGTGCAGGAGGCCGTTACGATGAACGAGATGGACATCGAGGCGCGCGCGTTTTTGCAGGAATTCCAGGGGCAGCCCGAAGAGATAAAACGGATATTCATATATGTGATATGTCAGACTATGTTGCAGGCAGGCATGCTCCAACTGATTGGAGCCTTCGATAACATAAATATCGGCGTAACGCTCATCTTCAGAAACCCGGATACCGGCGAGGTCTTTGAAATAGCCAAGCCGGAAGTTACTGAAGAAGAAGATCAGGATATGAAGGCGCACATTCAGGAGTTGCTACAGGAACACGCAAGAGCCGTTTAGCAAAATGCCCGGAAAATACTCCGGGCATTTTGATTTAGTATTTGAGATTTGATATTTTATATTTGGGTAGGTTTTCTGATCTCATTTTGCAGCTTTTGGCTCTCCACCCTCCACTCTCCACTTTTTTTAGAAAGTTCCTATCAAGATCGACTTCAAGATGGAATGATATTTATGAGCGGCGAGCAGGGAAAGGAGAAATATATGGCGGCTGTCGGTATTCCGGACGTCCACCATGACCGCTCTGTTCGGCTTACAAAGCGAGAGCTGGAGGTTTTATCTCTGGTGATCGAAGGCAGGTCCAGTAAGGATGTTGCCGATGCTTTGTATGTGAGCAAGCGGACAGTGGATTTCCATTTAGCCAACATATATGACAAGCTCCAGGTATCCAACCGAGTGCAGGCTTTCCGCAGAGCGACCAGATTGGGTCTAATCCCTCTGGAAGCCACCCTGTCGGGAAACTAACTGGATACCCAGCCCAGTCTCGTAGACATGACGGCCGCATCCATGTGGTGCGGCCGTTGTGCCATTACTTGGACAGCTTCAGCAAATTTATACTGCCATCGGAACAACTTAAAGCACACAAAGAACCGTCTTCCGAACAAGCACAGCGCAGCGGCTTTGCTCGCAGCTTTGTGACCTGCTTGAGAGCACCATCGCTGTTTGTCATAAACACGGCATTCGTTGCGTCCCTGAGCAAAACTTCTCCCCCGGCAGTCACCATTATCGGATCAGTCTGGAAAAACGCCGATCCCTTTTCCCATACGCGCGCTCCCGATGTGGTTTGAAGCACAGTGCGCTTTTCAACCATCGACTTCACTTTATGCTTTATCACTTCGGTATGACTTATACAGGTATAGCTGCACGTCGGATCAAAAAGCACCCTCTGGTTATCCGATACGCTTATATCTCCGCGAGCAATCGTCTTTCCCATCGTGCTGATAATCTCATATGATCCATCGACCGAACTATTGTTGGGAACATAACGCACTAATAATCGATCCGAAGAACTAAACCTCTCTATCATCGGCAAACATGCAGAACCCGCATTCATGCTCCAGATGCTCCGCCCTCTTATGTCTCTGCGCTCCACGGATGAGTCTTGCCAAGTCCCGATCACGACACTCTCTCCATCCGGTTCCAAATACATCGACACAACCACACCGGGAGCCGTCCACCATCTGTAATATTTCTTGTGCATGCCTATATCCACCACATACACCCGCCTGGTTCCCGTGCCTATAACGAAACGGGCATTGCCGTCATAGTTACATACATCGGCTGACCAGACGGCGCCGTTGACATTCAACTTCCAGTAAGTGTTCCCCTTGTTATCGAGAAATGTGCAAGTCGCATTTTCAAGATCGAGATTAGAATATGCCATGGCATATTTGCCGTCCGGGCTGACTACCACTTTGTCCGCACCCTGCACTGATGCGGTGTATTGTTTCTCACCGGTGCTCTTATAAACGCATATGGCACCCTTAGTATCGACACATGCCAGAAATTTTGCGCCGGGAGAAAATATGAGGTCAGTCAATTTGCCGGCAAAGGTCTGCCAGGCCATTTTAACTCTGGTGTGACTGGAGGGATCTGTGGCAGAAGGATGCCTGCTTACAGGGCGAATTATGCCTGGGACAGCACAGCAAACCAGTAATAGTGCCGCCATCAACACCATCACCACATATGTTTTGTTTGCTTTCGCTTTGCTCATCCTGAAATATTTTCCCAAAAATTGCAGCCAAATGGCAACGTTCAAAGCATAGCACTCGTCAGAAATACATGTCAACGCAGTTGAAAGGAAAGAACCCATGAAAACCAGACGTTACCTGCATATGGTTATTGCGTTAGTTTTGATATCTCTGGCTGCCTGCGCCGCAAATGCCCAGATCAGCACAGGCACAAAGGCTCCCGACTTCACACTGCCGACACTCGACGGCGGGAAATTTACACTCTCAGACTGCTTCAAAGAACAGCCCTCAGTGGTAGTGTTGGATATCTGGGCGACGTGGTGCCCGCCATGCAAGGCTGAAATCCCCTATCTGGTCGATCTGCAGAACAAATATCAATCAAACAAGAGTGTCACTATAGTCGGAGTCGCTTTTGACCAGGATAAGACCAAAGTGGCCGACTTCGCAAGGAGCCAGTCTATCAACTATACAGTCGTTCTTGATTATGGCGGCAACAAGATCGGCAGCAGCTATAAGGTCGGCGGCATCCCCATGACATGTCTGATCGACAAAAAAGGTATCATCCGCTATGTCCACAACGGCTTTCCTATTCGTGATGAAAACGAACAGAAGAAAGAGATAGCCAAGATGGAAGGGGAAATAAAGACCCTGCTGGACGAGAAGTGATATATGGTTTATGATCTGAAAGTATGAGAGTTTTAGTCTGGTGGAGTGATCAGTTCCGCAGAGACATAGTTGAGCAGCAGCAAGCCCTTGTGCGTTACTTTCAAAATACCTTTCGATAAATCCACAAACCCGCGTGACCGGAGAGACTCGATCTCATGGGCAAATTCTCCGCCTATATCGGTATAAGTTTGCTTACTTAACTTATTCATATCTATACCATCGATCATACGCAGACCGAGGATTAATGTCTCTGCAAAATGTGCCCTGCCGGTCAAACCCTCTGAAGAGGCAACAGCATCACCTCCCGACATTATCGAGGCTATATACTCATTCGGGTCCTTGATGCGGACTGCTCGCTCACCCGCAACATAACTGGTCGCACCAGCCCCGAACCCATAATACGACTCGTTACGCCAGTAGAATTGATTGTGGCGGCAGCGATAGCCCGGACGTGCAAAGTTGGAGACCTCATAGTGCTCATAGCCGGCCTCCTGCATCTTCGCTATTGCCGTCTCATACATAGCGATCTGATCGTCTTCTCCCAACGGCGATATCTCACCCTTGGCACAAAGCTCGCAAAATAGTGTCCCCTCCTCTATCGAAAGCTCATAAAGCGATATGTGCTCCGGCTCCAGTCCGATTGCGGCATCCAGTGTGTTTTCCCAATGAGTGAGCCTTTGCCCAGGCATTGCGAAAATCAGGTCTATGCTGATATTGTCGAACCCGGCTTTACGTGCGCAGTAATATGCGTCAACGGCCTGTTTCGAGCCATGAGCACGTCCGAGCATAGCCAGATAATCATCGTCAAAAGACTGGACGCCAAGGCTTAACCTGTTAAAGTTTAGCCAGTGTAGTTGCGCTAACTTTAACTCGTCTATAGTGCCTGGGTTGGCCTCTACGGTAACCTCGGCATTATCAGATATCCCGATGCTGCATGATATTGCAGACAGGATGTCGCCAAGTTGGCCTGTAGAAAGGACTGTCGGAGTGCCGCCGCCGATATATATCGTATCCAGCTTTTCCACTGATCCGTGCGGCCGCTCGATCTCGGTAATAAGCGCCCTGACATACTCGCCGTAGATTGAATCCATTCCGGGGTATGAGTTGAAGTCGCAGTAATGGCACTTGGAGAGGCAAAACGGTATGTGTATATATGCGGCTCTGGTGGGAGCCGGATGTCCAAAATGCATTAACTCTTCGCCCAGTCTGGAATGTTTGGCTGTCTGACAATGTATGAATATGCTCCGAGCGCAGCTTTCGCACCATCGCCCGCAGCAATTATTATTTGTTTTTCGGGCACCGTAGTAACGTCACCGCCGGCATATAATCCGGGAATACCGGTGTGTCCCGCGCAGTCTACGGGTATCTCGCCCGATCTGGTAAGCTCCACCAGACCCTTTATGAAGTCCGTGTTCGGCGTGAGACCCACTTCAACAAAAACACCGTCGAGAGTCAGTTCTCTGGTTATGTCGTGGGTCTGCACAGTCATTTTATTCACAAACGTATTGCCCACAATCTCCACAACCGACGTCTCAAGCAGAATTTCGACATTCTCGGCCTGCTGCACCTGATCGATCATGACTTCGTCGGCTCGGAGCTTGCCCGTTGATTCTATCACATAGACCTTGGGACATATCTTCATGAGCTGTACTGCTGCATCCAGGCCCGAATTTCCTCCCCCGACGACAGCCACCGTCTTATCCTGATACAGAGGGCCGTCACATGTGGCGCAATACGTTACACCTCTGCCTGTGAACTCCTTTTCACCGGGCACATCCAAAAGACGTGGTGATTTGCCTGTTGCCACAATGACTGCGCGTCCGAAGAATGCTCGCCCGTCCGCAGTATCCACCCTAAACCCGCCGTCGACCAGAGACAGCCTGGAGACTCTTGTGTATTCGAGACGGACATCGAACTGCTTCAGATGTTCCTCGAACTTTTGGACCAGTTCCGTGCCCGTAATATAGATATATCCCAGATAATTCTCGACGCATGAACTCCACATAGCCTGCCCGCCGATATTTTCTGTGATTATGAGTGTATCCAGCTGTTTGCGCGCCGCATAAACCCCAGCAGTCATACCGGCGGGACCGGCACCTAATATAATCAGTTCATAGTGACTCTTATCCACTTTGCGCCTCTATGCGCTTATGAGTTCATCCAGTTTTTGTCTGTTGAAGCCGATCACAACCTGTCCATCGACTTCGATCACGGGCACTCCAAGCTGCCCGGATTTCTGGACCATCAGGTTTCTTGCTTCCAGGTCCGTTGCGACATTGTATTCAGAAAACTGTATACCCTTTTCCGTTAAATAATCTTTTGCAAGCCTGCAATACGGGCATGTGGGCGTTGAATATACTGCTACGTTCTTCATGGTAAACCTCCACTATACTTTGCTTACTCATCGTATACCCGAGTTTGATGTTTTATAACCGACTTATTGAAGAGTTTTGCTGAGTTTGTTGATATTCCGCCACTCTGACCTTGAAACCACTGAAAAATTGCTATAATGACCGGATACGGATAATCTTACGCATCATATACGGAGAATCACAGAAATGCAAAAATAAAGGAGGCGCAGAAATATAACTTATTTCAACGCCTCTTATAATTTCGCTATCGTTACCTTTTGGCAGAGTTTTCAGCCAAGCTGATTGTTATGCCTCGCCTTTAGTCTGCACAGGCTTGCCGACGATTTCGTCCTGCGTCAGCATCCTCTCCCACTTCAGACAGTTGATACCCGGTATCATTTCCGTGTCGATCAACTTATCTCTGAATGCTTCACCCTTCCAACCGACACGATCCTGAACATAATCAGGACAGCCGGGCTGCTGAGGAGTAAGCCATACCGTCAGTTTGTATTTCTTGCCATGGAATGGATAAAACTCGTCATTCTTGCTCAAGTCGATCTTGTGTGAGAATGATCCGCCGGAAACAGCTATGTCATCCCATACTACGGTCTGGTCCGTGTCCAGCTTCCAGTCAAATGTCTTCAGCGCGGGCATTTTATAGCCATAGTCCTCAATCTTCCAGCGAACTCTACATCCGTCACGCCAGAGGACTTTACGGTCGGCAGACAATTTCTCATTATCCTCATACCAGTGCGTGAAAGGCTCGGAAGCCAGTCCTTTATACTCAGAAGAACTGATCAGGTTTACCTTTCCGGATATGACAAACACCTTCGGTGCAATCCTCTTAAAGTTCACCTGAAAATCAGTGTCCAGAGGCTTCAACGCATCACCAAAAGGCTGGCCGGAAGCCAGGCGGCGCTGATAATCTTTCTCGGCTGCCAGAGTTGCATTCTGCCATTGAGTGAGGGGTTTGGAACCCTTGTCGAGACGCATCGCGATATCAAGACCCTCTTTATATCTCTTCATATCGCCATAACGCCAACCCATGCGCATAAGCAGCAGAGAGAGATTGCGATCACATATATCCAATGAGACATTGTCTGCATAGGTGGTCGTCCGAGGGTTTTTCATCAGCCATTCGACGCGCTTCCTGGACTTATACCACTCGTCTATCGCCTTGTCGAACTCTCCAATTTTCTCATACTGGTGAGCAAGCATTCTGTCTACGAACTCAGGACGCGGCACCTTTCTGCCTGTATTGACATCGTAACCCTCATGCTTGGTTGCTTCATTGATATAGTAGGCAGCCTGCCGGTCATCACCGATCTTTCTGCCATAATGGGTCCAGCCAAGCTCGAAATAAAGGTCCCATATGTTCGGGTTGTTGGCTATGCCTTCCTTGAGCAGCGCAACCGACGCCGGTATATAACGCTTGTCAGACATCTGGTCATCATCGACAAAATTATAGTCCAGATGCCAGGCACCAGTGGTGAAAACATCGATGTTGTGCGGGTCGAGCCATGTCACAAGCCGCACGATCGGCACTATAGCCTGATACTGACCCATATGAAAGAACGTGTCGGCACGGACCCACAGCGCCCCTGCAACGACTTCCTTGAAACCCATCGCTGATGCAAATATGAACTGCCCCGGAAGCTGCACCATCAGGTCGCTGCTGTCATTGCCGGTCACCGACATCTCCTTCCGGCGCATTTTTACCTGCGTCGGATCGATCATGCTCTGCACAATGCCTATCGCAATGAAGACAAGCAGTGCCAGAGCTATCAGAAGTTTTCGTTTCCCTTCGCTCATGGCTAGACTTCCTTCTTCTCAAATATGATTACCGCAAGCATCATCATAAGCAAAGCGTAAAATATGCCGTATAGAGCAACCTGCCCCGTATAATGCATCACATTGGTAATATGAGCCTCGGGGTGCAAAAGGGTGTTGGTGACGTTGAACTTGTCAAAGTTCGGGATAATCATGTGTATCACCTTATAGAAACCCTTGAGAATGAAGTTGAGTGAGCTTCCCTTCGAGGCAAGCGTCTCGGTCAGCGAAGCCAAAACACCGATGATATACACGCCTAGACCCATGAAGAAGTTGACGGTGGGGGTCATGAACACCGAGAAGAGCAGCACGACGGCGCTAAGGACCATAAACTGCAGATAGATCATCACCACGCTCCAGACCATGTTGATATCGAACAACTGGACCTTTTCGATGCCTGAATCCAATGCCGATATGCCTGTGGTGGACGATGCGGCGGCCACGGATGCCCCATGCGCCTTAGCCATCACCACGCCTATGAAGACAATCCCCATAAATGCCACGCAGATCGCCAGAGTCAGCATCGCCCCAAGGAACTTACCTATGATGAATTCATATCGTTTGACGGGCTTTGCAAGAATGGTGTAGATCGTGCGGCGTTCTATTTCTTGTGGGATCAGAGATACGCACATCACAAGGCTGATAAGCCAACCGGCCATTGCCATAAGACCCATTCCGAAGCTCTTGACCAGCATAATGTCTGTTGACGAGCCTTCTCTGGTGGAGAACGAAAGAGTCTGCGAGAAGGAGAGCGATATAACGATAAGACCGATGGCGACCACCAGGAATATCTGAAGCACTTTCTTTCTCATTGCGTCGCCGACGGTTGCTTTTGCGATTGACCAGATAATCAATTGCGTCCCTCCCTTACTATCTCGACAAACAGATCTTCAAGAGTCTGTTTCTGCGGCACGACCGATACCAATGTCGATTTGCCACGTGCTGCATCCAACACTTCATGCACATTATCATCAGTGTCGGCATACACGCGCATAATCTCACCCTCGACCGAGACCCTCTCAGCCAGCGGCTTGACTGCCTCAGCCAACCCCTCTTTAGGCGAAGAAAGCGTGATGACTGTCCTGCCGATATTGAGCAGTTCCTGCATTGTGCCGAGTTTGACCAGCTTGCCGCGATTTATGATGGCGACCCTGTTGCAGACGCTCTCGATGTCTGAAAGTTGATGAGAACTGACGAAAACAGTCTTGCCCTGCTCTTTCAAAGCGAGGATGAGGTCTTGAATATCCTTGTGAGCAATCGGATCAAGGCCGGAGGTCGGTTCGTCGAAGATGAGGAGGTCGGGATTATTGATGAGCGCCTGCGCTATTCCGATCCTCTGAAGCATACCCTTGGAATATTGCCGAAGCGCCCTGCCGCCGTCCTTAGTCAAGCCGACCTGCTCCAAAAGCTCACCTATCCTGCGCTTACGGCTCGGCGCGTCCATTCTGAAGAGCTTGCAATAGAAATCGAGCACCTCGACTCCGGTCATGTGCTCATAAAAATATGGGCTTTCGGGCAGATAGCTGATACGCTTCTTTGCCTCGATATCGCCCGCCGGTTTACCCAGCACGCTCACTTTGCCCGACGTCGGGAACAACAGACCAAGCAGCATCTTGATGGTGGTGGTCTTTCCCGCTCCGTTGGGTCCGATAAAACCGAAAATTTCGCCCTGGTCTACCTGAAAGTTCAGATCGTCGACAGCAGTAAAGCTGTCTCCCAGGTGGCCTTTATAGGCCTTTTTCAGCCCCTGAACAACTATGGCTTCGGCCACTTTCATACCCCCATAACTCTGTGTAATAGCCCATAATCGCAATAATAATGGGCAGCACATCCGCGCCGCCCTGTTTGAGTATAATGGATGAGTAAGTCCGTGTCAATCCGACCCGGCAGCGCAGTCCGCCATGAGGTATACGTCCGTGTTCACCGATGAGTTCCAACACAAGAATGAAACGGAGGAAAATATCACGCCTGATCGAATACATTTTCAGGAGGCGCATATGAGAACACGCAATATGTCTTGTTGGATCACAGTGCTGCTGTTACAGGTGCACTTCCCAGTCCAAAACATATACAACTCTGGCACATCGAAAAACTCAGAGAGGCTGTTAAGTCTGGAGATGGAGTGCCATGCGTATTGTATGATTCCGCTAATGATAAGTTCAGCACATATTTTCACAGTGTAATATCTACCGAACCTGCCCCAGTGTGTATTCCAATCGACATCGGCTTCGAAAAGCCACAGATTGATCAGGCCAGAGGATACCTTGATAGCCAATTACAAAGACTCAGTCTTGATTGGGACATGCATGCTTTCTTCCACGAGACAACGGAGATCATGATTGTCATTGACACACCTTTGCAAGGATGCTTCAGGCGTTGGATATGCGACGGGACAGCCGACTATGTTGGAGCACTGTGTCTGGGTAAGTTCGTCAGCAAGCCTGCAATGGATGAATATTTCGCTAAATTGGCAAAATATGTAGAGCAATACACCCCGCTGCAAGACCAGGTCGATCTTTTGAGTTGGAGGGCTGTTGAATATGAAAAAGTGCTTCCCAACAAAATGAGCGGTGAACTTAATAACGCTCACTATACCTTTGCGACATACGAAATCAAGGAGTTGGCAAAACGACATGGCTCTGGTGTGATCGGCAAAATTTTCCAAGAAATAAGCAAGTCAAGAATCACAGGCGGGCATGATCTTACCGATGCGGTATCAAAAGTCACAGGTGAGGATTTTGCCGCACGGCTGGCTGCATATGGAGCAAAGAACAGCGATGAACTCAGGGGCATCGGCTTCATCAATTTCCAGCTTTTCTACAATGTAGAAGATAACGCTGTGCCGATTGAAGACGAGACAGAAGTGCCGTTTATTACCGATGGCGAACACGGCATTGCCGGAATTGTCTGTATTGACACGCTAGACTTCCCGCAGGAAGTAAAATGGGAGATGTCGGGTGCTTCAAATAAAAAATGGGTCGGCGGTAATGCGGAAAAGTCCAAGCATACGGAGGATGGATACGCACCTTACATCAAATATACAATGTCTG
This sequence comes from bacterium, assembly GCA_021371935.1. Classification (NCBI taxonomy): domain Bacteria; species bacterium. Next base: position 134,945 of record JAJFVF010000007.1, on the reverse strand, counting down.
AACTGTTTTCATCCGGCAAGCTAAAGCCAGGAGAGAATACCCTGTCGCTCTATTTGCAGGGCGAACTAGTGAAGCAGGTCAAGTTCAAACTTGTTGCGCAGTAGTAGAGCACAACGGCGTATAATTCTTGGCTCAGCAGGAGCTTCGCCCTCCCAGCACCGAGCGTTGTTCGTTCCTGCAATACTGAACTGCTTCGACACCCATCCTATATTGACCGTCAATGTGCGCCGTGATATAATAAACACGCACAGTGGGGCTGTGGCTCAGTTGGGAGAGCGCTTCCCTCGCACGGAAGAGGCCGCGAGTTCGAATCTCGCCAGCTCCACCATCATTCTTCCCCCCAATAGACTGTTATGGCAGCTACAAGGTCGGCTATCGCAAGTTAACATTTTTTCACACATCCCCGTCTAACACAATAGAACACTAAAACAACCCCAGGAGAATATGTTGAAAAAAACTCCGTTTGCATTTCTGTTGTGTTTGCTGCTTACGTCCCTCTTGCCGGCATCATGTTCGCTGGCACAGATGACCGTCAATGACACTATTAGGAATGGTACTCAGTGCGTGTATGCAATTCCACAAGACGAGAAACAAGCCGATGCGCTTAGCTACATAAAGCGATCCGCAGACAGTATTTCGCCAGGACAGGAGCCGATCAATGCAGCGATGACAAGCGACTCAATGCTGAAAGAAAAGCTCAAGGGCGGTTTTGTCCTGTTCACAACCCTGGGCGAGGGGTCGAAACTATTTGAAGCCGCCATCCAGCCCCTCAATATGCAGATCGTGGGAGGCAGGCTGCATTGGAACGATCTGAACGTACATATCACCGACGACCTGCGCATCATGCTGGTGGGCAAAAATCCTTATGGCGATGGTTACTGCGTCGTGTTCGCCGCCGGCTCGAATGCATCGCTGATCGGCGTGAACAGTATTTGGGCATCGCGGAATTGCTCGTGCGCCATTGCACAGGGCGGAAAAGTATTGAAAGAAGTTAACTATAGCAGGCGTTTCATGCTCCCCAGAGACCGCATTCCGCAAGCTGAGGCGGCCGCCGATGCGCAGCAGTTCTTCTCGACTGTACAGCGGGTCCACCCCGATCCGTTGGCAAAAGTGAGTCTTGAGGACTACATCAAGCTGAAACAGCAGACTGTGGACGACATTGCCAATAAAGTCGGCAACGACGGCAAAATTGCTATGACTGACTTTGTCTGCATTCTTTACTACGCTGCTGCGTTCTTTCAGGACGGGCATACTTCGTTTCACTGGAGCCCGCCTGCGCCCACACCGGAAACCATACCGGTAAAACGGCTACCTCCATTCTTGCTCGACTACGATAATGGTCGCTTCACGGTTGCCGCCTCGAGCGATAAGAGCATAGAAGGGTTGGAGATCATCTCAGTGGATGGAAGACCGATACTAGAGTTCCTGCGCCCTGCTCTGGACCGCATATCGGGCGAGACCCTGGCATGGAAGGCTTCGCGCTTCACACGCAACTTTTTCTACTACTACTACTTTGACATGTGTGGCTCCGCAGAGTCGCTTACGCTGCGGCTTCGGGATGCGCAAGGCAAAGAGAGCGAGCGGAAGGTTGCGACGGTAAGTCTTGCCGAATTCCAGAGCCGCGATTGGAATCGCCACCCCAACAAGCTGCAAGAGCGGCGGAACCAGGGCACTCACGTCGAGTTTTTTGACTCGGGCAATATCGCGTATCTGGTGTACCCGTCTTTTCGCCTTGACGACGATGAGAAGAAAAAGATCGATGGCGCGTTCAGAGCAATCAAGGACAAGGGATCGCTAAATTTGATCATAGACATCCGCGGCAACGGGGGCGGTGCCTCAGCAATGGGAGATTTCCTCTTCAGCTACTTGTATCCGGGAAAATTTCATCAGTATTCAAAAGTGCGCACTAAGCTGAGCCGGGACGTTCGGTCGGACGCCGAGGTAGCCAGTTACAATGGCCTCCCCCAAGATGCTGATCTTGATGGCATGGTCATTACGCAAGAGATTGAGGAGCACTCTGCGCCCAAACCGGACGCATTCTTCTCGGGACGGGTTTTCTTGCTTGTGGACAACGGCACATTCTCGGGAGCTTCTTGCTTTGCGGCGATGTTCCGCGACTACAGTGTAGGAACGATACTGGGCTACGAGACTGGCGGGCTTCCAGTCACATTCGGGAATCTTTATATGTTCGAACTCAACAACAGCGGAATTGTGTGCGGGGTCTCTTTCAAACAATTCCTAAATGCAAAACCAAGGCAGGGCGATGACGAACATGGTGTTATTCCCGACATCGCAATGAATGACAAGTTACTGCTGCCATATCAAAAAGAAGATGACCCTGTGCTTACATTCACAATCGACCACATTAAGCATACACGGCGCAGGCAATAGCCCGCCTCGTGCATGCAATTCTTATCGTTGGGAGATGGCTTTCCGGCCTTTGGACTTAGAGAAAGAGGTAACGTTTCCTACACCAGTGTAGAAGCTGGGGGCCACACTCACATTTTAGCGATGTGAGTGCAGCCTTTCGTATGAACTCCTACTCAGAGAGTTATATACCTGACCCCGGCGGCATCTTCCTTTTGAGCGGTTCGAGCAAACTCAATCGCTGGCAACCCGAATAGTATGGCGTAATACTCATGATCATCCGGGATGCCAAGCAATGGTTTGGCCTCAGGAGCAATCAGCAGCGCGCGACGAAGAAGTCCCCACCACACAGTCCCAAGACCGGCGCTCTGTGCCAAAAGCTCGAAATATGCCAGGGCAAGCGCAATGTCCTCACGAGGGCAAGGCGCATCCTGTGGAGCCGATACTATTAAGGCATGCGGAGCTGTGCGAAACAGCATCTTGGCCACGGCTTCACGCGGCATTTCCATAATCTGCAGCAGGAATGGATTCTCTGATGTGTGATTTGCACCGGCATTCATCAATGCATCCACAAGTGTGTCACTGAACTTGCGCATCGTGTCCTTGTCGTCAATCACATTGAACGTCAACTCCTGCGCGTTGCATCCTGTGGGCACATGCGCCAGAGACTTCAGCAGCTTATCGATCAGAGCTTTGTCTACGTTTTCGTCCTTGTAATTACGTATGCTCCGCCTGCTTCGCACAAAATGATCCATCTGCTTGAAGCTCGGCATATCTATACTCGATATCATTTGACTGTCCACAGGGTCCCTACCCAGCACTGAGACAGCGCCTGTTGGGCATACAGCCAGACAGTGCTGGCACTTCAGGCAAAACGGCTGTTTTTCAGTTGGAATAGTCGGAAAACCGCTTTCATCCTGCATTATGATAAACGAAGGGCAATCACTTATGCACAAGCCGCATTTTGTGCAAAGTGATGCATCTACTTTGAAACGGCACATGTTATTCCCCTTTTGTAAATAGAATCCGTCGGCAACTCGCAGTTCAGTGTTATGACTCGGCGGGAGCCTCGCCCTCCCGGCAAGCTCATTATTGTAAGAAATAAGCTGAGCCGAAAATTTCCGAATAACTGAAGGCTGTCGGCAGTCAACGGATATAATCTATGATACAAGTTTCTTGCCCGCCTGCTTTATGCGTTCCAAAAGCTCCGGCTGCTTGCTTACACAATCAGGCTGATTGGCATCCGCGGCAATTATCATGTCTTTGACGGACAGTCCGATCAGGCCTGTCTTTTTCAGAGATTCCACAAACGTATCAGGATTATCATTACCCTGGCTTATGAGCACGAGTGCAGGCTTGTTGATTTTAGCCGTAAAGTCGAGGTTCATATAACAATATAGCCTGTCAATAAACAGCCTAGCCTGTGCGCAATATTGCCACATATACACCGGCGCGCCTATCACCACGCCGTCCGCGTCGGCCAGTTCTTTGTAGATGAGCTGCATGTCGTCCTGAACAGCGCAGCCGTCGTGAGTCTTGCAGTACATGCATGCTTGGCAGCCTTTGATGTTCATATCGTTTATCACAAAAGCCTTCGTCTCTGCTCCCAATTCGGTCGCACCCGCAAGCGCAGATGTGACCATAGTATCCGAATTCGCGCCCCTGCGCGGACTGCACATGACCCCTATTATCTTCATTGAAATGCCTCCCATGTTGTGATAGCATAATGTAAGTAACTGAAGTATAGTTGATTACTATAGGTTTGAATAGTATGTACTAATATGTGCTATACGTACTAATAGGAAACTGTCACAATGGATGTTTGTAAAGAACCAACCTGCCCTATAACAGAAACTCTCGCCATTATCGGAGGCAAGTGGAAACCAATCATAATATGGCAGTTAAAAGAGAGCTGCCTGCGGTTTGGAGAACTCCAGAGAAGGATACCGAACGTATCTCAAAAAATGCTGACGCAACAGCTACGTGAGCTTGAGTCAGACGGAATCGTTCATCGAAAAGTATACCCGGTCATACCACCCAAGGTTGAGTATTCGCTAACCGAGTCCGGTAGAACGCTGCTGCCTATTTTGAAAGAGATGGCAAGGTGGGGTAAAGCTCATGTCGGTATCTGGCACCCAGAGCAATAGTAACTTGTCCGCCCAGATATTTTCAGTTTCTCTATCTTACTGCCGCATTTGGGACAGTTTGCGCCTTCTGTTCTTCTGTGAACAATCCACGAACCAGGAAATGCCCTGGAGTCGGCACCGTGGTCTATTGCGATCCTAAGCACATGCTTCATCTTGTGAAAGAGCCTGTCCAGGGTCATGTCGTCTAGCTCATTGGCTCTTGTCATAGGATGCACGACAGCTTGGAAGAGCATCTCATCACTGTAAATATTGCCAACACCCGCAATTTTGCCCTGGTCCATCAGTACGGATTTGATGGAAGCTGCGCTTGCTCTGATAATCGTCTTGAACCGTTCTTTATCGATTGCAAGTGCATCCGGCCCGAGTCGATTTTTAATGATATAGACATCTACATCATCAGTCAGGTCTATTCTGCCCAGCTTTCTGATGGATGTATATGAGAGACGACTGCCGTTTGCAAAGCAAATTCGCATACGAGAATAGCCGGGTTCATCTTCTTCATTTCTCAGATATTGCACATTGCCTGTCATTCCGAAGTGCATTACTAAAACTGGTTCGCAATCTGTAACCAGAAACACCAATTTCCCATGGCGATTGCAGCGCTCAAAACTACATCCATTTAGGGCTCTTTTTATTGTAGGCTCGTCAACTCTCAGCAGACGGGTACGCTCCACATTCACATCAACGATTTTCTGGTGGAGTGATGTGCTTTCAATATACTCTCGCAGCATCTCAACATCTGGCAGCTCGGGCAATATCTCTATCCGCCTTCATATGAATGTATGAGATTTACCCTTACGCCCTCATACGTATGCATCAGGCTGTCGGGGTTTTGAGCTTATTGTGTAGGGGTATAAAAATAATGAATGATGTCAGACCTACCCTGGTTTACGATCATGGTTCTCGCTTACGACCTGACCGGTTCAGCCGGTTCGGCAAGAGACGCGAGTAAAACCCAAGGACGTAGGCCGGGGCAGTATTTTGTACGGTGTATACCTTTGGCTGGCTGTGTGCGTTATTATTAACAGCTTTCAAATGTGACTGCCTTCCTTGACATATGCTCGCTCATATTAGTATACTTGAGCAAGAAGAATGTCGGCAGGCCATTAGCCCGGATTATGCACTTTCCGCATAATCCGGATCTCGGAGAGCATTATTCACGAGAATCGTGAATAATGCGGGCTAGAAGGTATGCATTCCGACAGGAGGTCTTATAATTTGGGCAAACTCTTGTTGACCGGCGGCGCACGTCTGAGCGGAACAATCGTTTCCAGCGGCAGCAAGAACGGAACACTTGCTATCATGGCGGGTGCACTTTTAGCCAAGGGTGAGACGGTTTTACATAATGTTCCATCCATCGGCGATGTAAATACCATGATGGACATGCTCCGAGCGCTGGGCGTCAAATGTGAATCAGAACCTAATGGGCTTGTCCGCATTGACGCAACTAATATTGAAGCCACTGAGGCCCCGTATGAACTCGTAAAGAGAATGAGGGCTTCTTTTTGTGTACTCGGCCCAATGCTTGCGCGTAAGGGTTACGCGAAAGTGGCAATGCCGGGCGGGTGCGATATAGGTGCAAGGCCGATTGATTTTCATGTTAAGGGTATACAGGCACTTGGAGCCTATGTAAATATCGATCATGGTTTCGTGGAAGCTGAGTGCGAAATACTTAGAGGAACACAGGTCTACCTAAACTTCCCAAGCGCAGGCGCCACACAGCATATAATGACGACCGCATCTCTGGCAGATGGCGTGACCACAATCCATAACGCGGCCGCTGAACCAGAGATCACACAGCTTGCATCATTCCTGACCAAAATGGGAGCTAAAATCGACGGTGCCGGCACATCGACCGTGCGGATCGAAGGCGTAAAGGAACTGTGTGGAGTCGATTTTGAAATGCCCCCGGACCGCATGGAAGCAGGAACATTCGCCGTGGCTGCAGTCGTAACTAGGGGTGATGTGCGCATCGAACGCGTCAGTGAGGAAATGGTGGAGCCATTCGTGCTCAAATTGCGCGAAGTCGGGGCAGTGGTGGATATCTCGGACAATACAATGCGCGTACGCGCTAATGCAAGACCGATGGCCACAGACATTATGACCATGCCCCACCCCGGATTTCCAACTGATCTTCAACAGCCGTTTGCCGCGATGCTCTCGATTGGCGAAGGCACTTCAGTGATAACTGAAAACGTGTATGAGCGCCGGTTCAGGTATGTGAACGAACTCATCAGGATGGGAGCCGATATAAAGCAGGAAGGCAGAACAGCCGTCATCAATGGTGTGCCCAAGCTCACCGGCGCCCAGACCACTGCCTATGACCTGAGAGCCGGCGCTGCACTTGTATGCGCCGCGCTGGCTGCTGAAGGACAAAGTGAAATCAGTGGTATTGAGCATATCGAACGCGGGTATGAATGTATGGTCGAAAAACTGCGCAGCATTGGTGCGCAGGTGAGCAATCATAACGAACAAGAGAAAGAGACTGTCTGTGTTTAATCTGGTTCCTGAACTCGGCATCGACCTTGGGACTGCCAATATTCTGGTCTACTTGAAAGGCAAAGGCATTGTGCTGCGCGAGCCTTCTGTCGTCGCCATGAATACCACAAGCCAATCACTTGTGGCTGTCGGCGAAGAGGCCAGGATGATGATAGGCCGTACACCCGAAAATGTAGTGGCCATCAGACCTATGTGTGATGGTGTCATTGCCGATTACTCTACCACACATAAAATGCTTGAATACCTCATATCCAAAGTATGTGGTAGGAAGCGTATGCTCAAGCCCAGGATTATTATTGCCGTGCCGTCGCAAATCACTGCTGTCGAGAAGAGAGCAGTCGTCCAGGCCGCAAAAAGCGCAGGAGCAAGCCAGGCTTACCCAATTGAAGAACCGCTTGCAGCCGCCATAGGTGCAGGCTTGCCCATTGCAACCGCGGGTGGAAATATAGTTGTCGATATAGGCGGCGGAACAACAGATATTGCAGTTATATCATTGAGCGGCAGAGTCCTGTCTAAGTCGATACGCATCGGCGGGAACAAGATGGACGAAGTAATAGCTCGGCACATCAAGACAAAATACTCCCTGATGATCGGTGAGCGCACTGCCGAAGAGATCAAGACAAAGATTGGAAGCGCATTTCCGATGGAACAAGAGTTGGTTCTTGAAGTGCGGGGACGTGATCTGATCGCCGGACTGCCGAAAACAATCGAAGTGACATCTGCCGAGATCAGAGAAGCCTTAAATGAGCCTATCAGCGCTATCATTGAACGTGTTAAGAGCGTTCTCGAACAGACACCGCCCGAACTCAGCTCAGACATTATAGAACGTGGTATGATGCTCACAGGCGGCTGTGCGCTGCTCAGAGGACTCGATAAGCTGCTTGCGGCGCAGACAGGTATTCCGATCCATGTGGCCGAAGACCCGCTGTCTTGTGTGGCACTGGGATGCGGAAGAGCGCTGGATCAGATGGACATCATCCGAGATAAGTTTATCGAGACAGGGTTTGAATAAAATACCGCAATCTGAAATTGCGGAAATTCTGTTTCGGACGCGATCAGATATCGCGTTCGAACGTTGAAACAGGGTTTGAATAAGAAGTCAAAAAGTTGGAAAGTCAGAAAGTTGGAGTCGTCCTGCTTTTTGGCTTTTTTTGTTTATGGTCTGACCTAGCGCGCATTATTCACGAGAAACATGGATGATGCGCAGCCCGGACCCGAAATATGCTCGACGAGCATAATTCGGGCTAGCATTACCAAGGAGCAAACTATGAGGCTTGTGACTCTATTTCTGGCAAGTATCGCACTTCTGAGTGTCCCATGCTGGGCGGATGAAGCACATCCTGCCCTCCAACCGTCAACCGGCAACATTCAACCGACAACTGTTTTCAAAGATGTGCCGGGTGACCACTGGGCAAATGATGCAGTGGATATGATGGCACAAAACGACATTATGCACGGCTACCCTGATGACACTTTCAAGGGCGATAGACACGTCACCAGGTACGAGCTTTGTGTGGCGCTTGCAAATATGATTCAGTTCATTCAGTCGAGCCAAAAGCCAATTATAAACAGCAAGGACAAAGATTCAAATTCTTCTCAGACGAGCAACTGGGCAACAACATCAGTCGGTCTACTTAAAAATTGTGGTTTCCTGCCACAGGACTCGCCATTGCTCAAAGACGGCAATAAAGAAGTGACTTGCCTCGAACTTGGTGACGCGCTTGCACAGGTGTCGGCAAAACTCATAGAACTCAGAGTTCCGCCGACAAGCACGCCGGATTAATTCTCGACTATCATCCACTGCTCGGTCTCAGCCGACTTCTCCACAGCTTCGAGCACGGCTTGGCATTTCAGACCATCATAGAAGTTGGGTGTCGGGCATTTGTGCTCGGCGATTCCGTTCATCAGGTTATAGACCTGGTGCACGAAGAGATGCTGCCAGCCGATTATATGCCCGCTCGGCCACCAGCCTCTGATATAAGGATGGTCGGCCTCAGTGACCAGAATAGTCTTCCAGCCCTGATATTTCGGCTTGTCGCTCAGGTCGAAATACTCTAGTTCGTTCAAGCGCTCAAGATTGAACCTGATGCTGCCTTTGCTGCCGTTGATCTCAAACTGGTTACCGTTGCGGTGACCTCCGGCAAAGCGGGACGCCTCGAATGTACCGACCGCGCCGTTCGCAAACTTCGCCAAAAACATGGTGGCGTCATCGACAGTTACCTCGCCCATCTTGCCCGGCTCATCCGGCACAGGACGATTCTTGATAAATGTCTTCATAAGACCACATACAGAGTCGAATTCACCACACAGATATCGCGCCAAGTCTATTATATGAGCGCTCAGGTCGCCATGTGCACCCGAGCCTGATTTATCTTTCTGCAGGCGCCAGACGAGAGGAAAATTCGGGTCCATGATCCAATCCTGCAGATATACCGCCCTGAAGTGATACGGCGTGCCGATCATTCCTTCATCTATCATTTGCCTGGCCAGAGCAACAGCGGGCACACGGCGATAGTTGAAGTCTATCATGTGGATCACGCCGGCCTTCTCGACCGCATCCACCATCTGTCTGCACTCCGCCACATTCATAGCCATCGGCTTCTCGCAAAATATGTGTTTGCCGTTTTGCGCCGCGGCTATGGCGATCTCTTTATGTGTGTCATTGCCCGTGGATATATCGACCAGGTCAATGTCTTTTGACGTGACCACATGCTCGTAATCACAACTCCAGCGCTCCCAGCCATAACGAAGTGCAGCTTCTTTAACGGCCTGCTCGCCAATACCGCATATCTCTTTCATAACGGGCACTGCCTTCACATCAGGAAAGGCAAATGCGCAGTCGCGATAACCAACACTGTGCGCCTTGCCCATAAAAGCATATCCCACTATACCGACATTTACCTTATCCACAGCCAATCAAGCCTCCAAGCACATATTCACTAGCCTGCAATATTCACGAGAAGCGTGAATAATGCTATCGGAGCCCTGTATTATGCGGGAAGCGCATAATACAGGCTAAAAGATATTTTCCTGTAACCACCAGCATATGTCAAGAGCCGTGGAGATAATCTCCACGGCTCTTTTATTCTAATCGAACAACTCGTTCTTATTTACTGTGCAGGTACCGGCGGAGGCGGAGGAGTCTCAATGTTCTCCCCACTCTCTTCGGCAGGAGCAGGCTTTTCTAGAGGCGGATTTGTCGACCTGGGGGCCACTTTTGCAGCTGGTCGCTTCGGCTTTGCCTGTGGAGCTACCTGAGGCTTGGGCTTCATGCTGTCAGGAGCGATCTTGTTGACGATCTTTGTTTCGCCCAAAATCTTCTGATACCAACTCCCCAACTCCATAGGAGTCTTGTTCTCAATAATCATCTTCTTGAGTTCTTGCTTCTCAGCATCTGTAGCATCCTTGCCGAGCTTGATAAGTTTGATGATATGATAGCCATAGAATGTCTTAACAGGCTCACTGATTTCGCCCGGTTTCATTGCAAATGCGGTCTTCTCGAAATCAGGGACCATACGTCCACGCGTAAACCAATCCAGATAACCACCATGCTTAACACCATCGCGGCTGTTTGCAGGATCATCGGAATATTCATCGGCAAGCTTTGCAAAATCTTCGCCGGCTTTCGCCTTTGCATAAATTTCATCAGCTTTGGCTTTGGCTATCTCTTCAGCCTTTGTCTTGTCTTTTTCATCCGACGGGAATCTGACTAAAATATGCTGAGCCTTGGCATATTCCGCATACTCGGCATCCGTGACCGTTATAGTCTTTGCAACAATCTTCTCAGCAAGAAAAGAAAGCTTGCGCATAGCCAAAAACTGCTGGCGAGTCTGGCCGGACTGAGCCAGAATATAGTCCAGGTTAGGAGCGCCGCTCTTTTTGATCAGCTCATCGATCTTTACCTTCATTTCAGCCGGTGATATCGTCACGCCAGCCTTATTTGCAGCCTGCCACACCATTTTCTGGTTTATCAAAAACTGGAGATGGTTTGGCGCACTCCATGACCACAGCATCTTTGTCAACTCGCCCTTGGTAATCGGCGCACCGTTCACAGTTGCCAGTACGGTGTCGTTCGGCATTGCCCCATATTTCGCAAGCGCCGCATCAGTGTCGAATGGCTTCGCCGCATCGGCAGCAAAAACCATGGTCGTGGCCGACGCTAATATAACCAGCGCCATTGCCACAATCAGCATCCTATTACGCATTTATATAGCTCCTTTCAATACTTTTCGATTACGTGATAATACTACAAACAAGTTCAGTCGGTCAATGACCTTATACCACCCCCTACGGAATCCACCTATACTATAACGAACTCAACACACAGCTAGTTCCAAAATTTTGTCAATAAAGCAATCGCATCAGGATTATTGCAGACCCGTTGTGAATCGCATGAGCTATCATCGAGGGCATGAGAGAGCCGGTTCGTTCGCGCACAAGCGCAAAGGCTGCCCCTAAAACAAATATCGGCAGAAAATACTCAGGAAGTGGATGGCCGAACGCAAAAATAGCCGCAGAAAATGCCGCCGCACCCCACACGCGCATCCAACTCCTCAGCATTCCATACAATACTCCACGAAAGAAGACTTCCTCAACCAAAGGGGCAACCAGCGCACCCAATATCAGAATAATAGCAAATGATCCGCCACCACCACCTGTAAAGTAGGGGACAAGCGGATGCTCGGGCGTCTTTATTCCACGAAATACAGTGTTATCCAGCAGTTGACTGATATATGCAGCTACGCCAAAAAACGGTAGAACCGCAATATACGTCCCCAGCCCCCACTTGAACGCATCTTTCAAAGGCAGCGGCTTGAGGCCAATCGCCACAAATACATTGTCGTCACAGCCGGTCATTTTTGCCAGCGCACTCAGCCCGAGAGCACAGGCTGCGAGGATCGCCAGAGCATGCAAGGCCAGGAATATCAGATTTCCAGTCTCACCTGACGAGTCAAGGCCACTGATCGATACGCATGCCGAGGCAATGCTCTCAAGCACAAAACTCCCGATCAGATACACAAGAAAAACACGGATCAATAAGGACGAAGAAACATTGTGCGGCTGGGCATTTTTGAGTGAATTGTAATTATTGATAAAAAAAGAAATGGCCAGCACAATGCCGAAAAACGCGCATGTGACAAACAGAGCACCCACATATATAAGGATCTTCTGGGAATGCGGTTTTAGTTGAGCCTGCGAGCCGCCATGGGTGCCGACGCTTATGTCTGCGATTTGAATACCAATCAGGCATGCAGCAATTATTACCAGCACAAGGATAATGCCCCATCGCTTACTCGTGCTTGCTTCTGCCTGGTCGGAACTCAATCAAGCGACCTCGCTCTTAGCTTGTTCACCCGACTTTCGTCTGTCGAGCCATTCGAGATATGAAGTGAGCATCCCCCTAAGCTCGGACTCGAACCTGTCACGGGTCGCCTGGATCAGTTCGACATCTGCTCTATACTTCTCCGCTTCCTTCTGAGCCTCCACAGTCATCTGGACACGAGATTGCTCAGCCTCTTTAAGGATCAGCTCAGCCTGCTTATGAGCACTGCTGCGGACCTCATCCGCGCTCTTTTGCGCAACAGTGAGCGCATCAGTCATAGCAGACTCGATCTTGCGGATGCGCTCCACTTCTTCCTGAAGCGTGTCCAGCCTGCGTGCAAGCTCATTTTTATCCTTAAGCGCTTCCTCAAGAGCCTGCCTGACCGAGCAGACAAACTCATCCACCTGAGCCTTGTTATAGCCCTTGAACGCGGTCTTGAACTCTGTATGTAATATGTCTACTGGTGTGATTGACATAATGTTTCTCCTATCGGTCGTCGGTCATTGGTCTCCGATGGTCGAGGGGATTCTTACCCCTGGCCTATCTCCGCGGGCATTCCTGCCCACAAAAGGCTTATGCCAACTCCTCGGAACGCTTTGTAGCGGCCTTCACGGCTTCCATAAGAGCAGTTCTGAAGCCGTTCTTGTCCAGAGCGTCCATCCCTGCTATCGTGGTCCCGCCTGGGCTTGTCACCTGATCCTTGAGTTTCATCGGGTGCTCACCCGACTCAAGCACCATCTTGGCCGAACCGAAAACGGTCTGTGCAGACAACTGCAGCGCAATGTTTCTCGGCAGCCCTACTCTCACTCCTGCATCGGCCATAGCCTCTATCATCACATAGACATATGCCGGACCGCTCCCGCTCAGGCCGGTAACCGCATCAAGCATCTTCTCAGGCACTTCAAATGCAATCCCGACCGCATCAAACAATCTCTTTGCAAGAGCCACATTCTCATCACCGGCAAAACGCCCTCTGGCAAAGCCAATAGCGCCCGCGCCGATCAGGCATGGGGTATTGGGCATAGTCCGCACCACGGCAGTACCCCTGGGCATCTCAGACTCGATAGACTCCAACCTGACACCGGCGGCTATGGAGATAATAAGCTGGCCGTCTTTGACTGCTTTTGCCAGTTCCGGCAGTGTTTCCAAGAGTACACCCGGCTTCAAGGCGAACAGCACAATGTCGGCGTCGGCAATGGCTGCGGAGATATCTGTAGTGGTATTGACTCCCCACTCGCCGGAGACATAATCCAGCCGGGTTTTGCTGATATCGGCCATCGTCACATCATTGGGCGAAAACAGCCCAGCCGATATGACTCCTTTCGCAAATGCGCCACCCATTGCTCCCGCGCCTATTATTGCCAGTTTTCCGATCCTCTCCGATGCCATTACAATTCTCCTAAAGTGAAAAGCAACATCCTCCGGGCTTTCCACTTTCCACTATCAGCTTTCCACTCAAAATAAAACAGGGACCCGGCGATTTCCCGAGTCCCATCACTGCTAATTATCGTGGAACGGACTTTGGACCTTCTTGCTCGGTCCACCGTTCTCGACTTCAATCACATAGTTGCTGGGAGTAAACAGATATACCTTTTCCCCAACCCTCTCGATATAGCCGTCCAGAGCATAGATAACACCGCTCAGGAAATCGATCACTCTCGCGCATACCTCGGGTGAGGCCTTTTCCATATTGACGATCTGTTGGTGACCCTCTTTGAGGCCGTCAGCCGCCTGCTGCGCATTCTCAAACGATTGCACGGACAACCACACCGAAACCCGGTTTATCCGTGAGGAGTGAACTCTGACCATAGTGGCTTTGCGCCTTCCGTCCGGCTCGTCCACATACTCCAGTTCGTCCTCGTCGTATTCACCCCAACCGATCTTGTCTTTAATTCGACCCCACAGCCCTCTCGGCTGTTCGTCAAAATCTTCTTGCGGAGCTGTTCTCACTACAGTAACCCTCCCATTCTGGTTTTTATACCAGCCAGGTCGGGTGCTGGGCGTCACTCCTATCCGTGACTGAATTCAATTGTGTTATTACTTCTTATTGGACCGCTCTATGCTCTCGGACCGAATATGGCCGTGCCGATACGCACCATGTTCGAGCCTTCCTCGACCGCAATCTCAAAGTCATGCGTCATTCCCATCGAGAGATAGAGACGCTGCTCATCCGGCAGCTTATCCCAAGCCTGTTTCAGCTTTCTAAAATATGGCCTAGTGCCCTCCGCGTCTGGCAAAAATGGAGCCATCCCCATCAGACCACAAAGCCGTATTCCGGTTATCTCAGCAATTCTTTCTGCCAGCCTCAGCGCTTCATCCGGTTCGACACCGAACTTGGACTCTTCGCCGGATATATTGACCTCGATCAACACATCTATGATTCGCCCAATCGCCTCAGCTCTTCGACCAATCTCTTTTGCCAGCGCCTCATTATCGACGCTGTGGATCAGGTCTGCAAACTCGACCACATGACGGGCCTTGTTTCTCTGCAGGTGGCCTATCATATGCCACTTCGCAACTTTGCCGAGAGTGCTAAACTTTTCTTCTGATTCTTGGACATAGTTTTCACCTATGTCCGTTGCACCGCACTCTACGGCCTGCCTGATCTCATCAATACTCCGGGTCTTGGTCACGACCACCAGAGTAACATCACTTCCACTTCGACCAGCCCTTCTCGCCGCACTGTCTATGCGGTCTCTGACCAGTCGAAGATTGTTTTCAATAAGAGACATGTTTCGCCATTACGAACTGCTGTCTTCAAGTAATCACATGATTACCAGGAACCAGACATTTACTTGTTGAATAGTATTACATTTAATTCCTGCTATGTCAAGTAAAAAATTGTATAAAATTTGCGTGTCTATCTTTTACTTGCCCAGTAGTACTGGATGCACCCCTCACTAATGTAAGCAAGCCTGTGTCATTCCCGCGAAAGCGGGAACCCAGACTCCTAGCGTTAGTCGTAATGCAAGTTACTGGATTCCCAGTCAAGCTGGGAATGACATGTGAGTTCCACCTTAACCGAGCAGGCTCATCCAGCCACCCATCCGGCCTGTTTTGCCGTCTCGGCGATAGCTATAGAAATCTTCCGAGTTGCATGATGTGCATTCCTGGCTGATTGCTATGTTCGCAGCAGGCACACCAGATCGCCTCAGAAGTATAAAATTCGCGTTCTTGAGGTCGACAAACCACTTATCGGTCGAGGATTGAGAGAGAATGCGGTCGTCGTGCGGAAACGCCTTGAAAATTTCTTCAGCCACATCTTTGCCCACAACAAAGCAGTTTCTTCCGATCGATGGGGAAATAGCCGCTTGTATATCACCTGCCTGCGTGCCGTATTCATATTCCATTGCCTTGACTGCCTCGGTCACTATATTCGCCGCAGTGCCCCTCCATCCCGCATGAACCACACCAATCGCCCTGTTTTCAGGGTCGAGCAGGAATATGCACACACAGTCGGCAAAGTGAAGCGCCAGAGGCAGGTCCGGGACATTTGTGATAAGCGCATCGGCATCGGCTATCGCGCTCGAGTGGTCCAGAGCACCGGCGCCAGCATCTGTCTCAGTCACAACCTTTACAATATTCGAGTGTATCTGGTTCGGCACTACTATTTTCTCCGGGTTGAGACCCAGCACACCGGCAAACGCCCGTCTATTGGCCAGCACGGCCTCCGGGTCATCATCGACAGTCAGACCCAGGTTCAGCGTGTTGTAAGGCTCATGGCTGACACCGCCTATTCGCGTGCTGAAACCATGAGAGACCAAACGCGACGTGTGCAGGTTCCATGCGCGATAATACCACAAGCCGTTCTCTTCTACTCTATACCAGTTCGGAAGCCGCATCCACCCATTACCTTTACTACAATTACTACAATAATCAATACAAAATACCAAATACTAAATCAGATAGCGCCCTCACTCCAACCCTCTCCCCCAGGAGAGGGAGCAGATCGGCGTGCCTAAGACAATAATCAATACAATATACTAATTACTAAATCTTGCTGCATGCGCCGCATAATTTGCATGTGCCAACATCACACTGAGCCGTTATTTGCTCACCTAGAGCTTTCTGATATTCATTCCACAGATAATCCCTGCTCAGGCGGTTATCTATATTATTCTCCCATGGCAGCTTTTCGTCAAAAGTCCGATCCGTGTAGATATACTCAACAATATCGATGCCGGTCTCACGCAGTGCTGCCGGATAGTCACCATCGTTGGCCAATGCCGCTTCAAGCACAGCGCCCATTCGTCTGTCACCTCGCGCAAGATATCCCTGTATTGTCGCCAGCCTCGGGCTTTCACCACTGAAACTCGCTCCCTTGATCGACGATATTCCGGCTCTGAGCATCGCGTATCTCTTTTTGAGCACACTCTCGCATTCCATTGCATGCCACTGAAACGGTGTCCATGGCTTAGGCACGAAACTGCTTGCCGAGACCTGAAAATTGACAGTCGAAAACTCATTTGCAA
This sequence comes from bacterium, assembly GCA_021371935.1. Taxonomy (NCBI): domain Bacteria; species bacterium. Next base: position 118,137 of record JAJFVF010000007.1, on the reverse strand, counting down.
GCCGGCTGACCAAGTCTATGATTGCGCTGATATCTTCATTCGTCTCTGTGGGCAGGCCGATCATGAAGTAAAGCTTCACACGGTTGATACCCGCCGCATAAGCCGACGATACGGCGGAAAATATCTGACCGTCAGTCGCGTTTTTGTTTATCACACGGCGCAGTTTGGCACTGCCGGCTTCCGGCGCGATTGTGAGTGTTCTTTGACCCGATGCCGCCATAAGTGAGGCAATCTCATCTGTCACAGTCTCAAGTCTGATGGAAGATGTGCTGAATTGCCCGTCGGAGGCCACTATCGACTCGCATATCCCCATGGCGTCGGGATGATCGAAGACAGCCGCTCCCACAAGGCCGACCTTATCGAAGCCTCTGCACTCATTACGAATATCTCTCTGACGGGGAGGACGAGTGATATGTCCCGCCACGCAAAACCTGCACTTCCTGCCGCAGCCCCTGGCAATCTCGACAAGCTCGGTGTCGCCGAACCCGGCCTCGTCGGTGCGTATGACAGACGCACACGGGTGTGAGTTCAAATCCATTGCAATCTGCCGCACAGCTCTATTGCCTAAAGACGGCACATAAACCCCAGCAACCGTCGCAAGCTCTTGCAACATGTCACTGCGAGGCTTATCCCGTCCACGCTCCAACACGTCGACCAGATCGGACAGAACATTCTCAGCGTCGCCTATCACGAATGCATCGATGAAGTCCGCAAGAGGTTCGGGGTTAAACGTGGCGCATGGTCCACCAGCAATTATTACCGGATCATAGTCATCACGGTCAGCGCACTTAATGGGAAGATTCGACAGCTTGAGAATTCTGAGGATGTTGAGACAGTCCATCTCGAATGAGATCGAAAAACCGACCACATCGAACTCAGAAAGCGGCGAGAGGCTCTCCAGAGTTAACAGCTCTGTTTTTGTCCGTACATACTCTTTGAGGTCGACCTTATCCGGCAAAAACACACGTTCACAAGAGGCATTGGGCAGTTCGTTTATCATCCGATAGACGAGCTGATAGCCAAGCGATGCCATCGCCACACGATATTCATTCGGGAAAGCCAGAGCAAACCTGACAGCGGCGGCTCTGTCGATGGTCAGCCCACCCTTTTCACGCGCCAGCCTTGCCTTGGCCATTTCGTATAAATCCATATATACATGCTAAGCCAATGCGGCCGGATGTGCAAGCAGGTCATATAGACGATGGCGAACGCCCTGGGTCACCTTTCCAGATCACGTATGAGTATATGAACAGAAATAGAACCCATGGCAGCCCTGCAGCGATAATCACATAGAGTAAAGCCACGGAATCAAGAAAAAAAGCGCATAGCAGGATCAATAGGCCGTATAGTACGGTCAGTTTGCCGCCTATACGATGAGTCTTGTTCCATGAAAGCTCACTGGAAAGAGTCCAGGGCGTCCTGATCCCGGATATTCGGTTCTGGCGCAGCTTTGGAAAGTAGTTGCCGATCACAATGAGAAGCAAGCCGAATGTTCCCCACAAAATTGCACTCACATCCGCTTTCCGGCCAAGTGTGACCCAGACAGTCAATCCCTGCAATACAACAAGCGGCATCATGGCAGCTATCCATATAATCGTCTTAACAAAAGAGAGGCGTTCGATTCTGGCAAGCAAGACAAATATTCCAGTCAGCACCAGTGTAACAACAGGCAGTCCCAACAACCCAACCGCTTTGCTCGAATATGCGTCGGGTTGGCCTTTAATATTCCAGTGTGTGACAATCCTCTGACCATCAGGGATATTGATCCAGCCAACAACAGTAAGCACCAGCATTATAAAGAGAATATATGCTCCTGCCGTAAGCACCTGCTTCATGCCGGATGTTGTTTCGTCTTCCATTGTTTTGCCCCTCCATCAGATTTGATTTCGACTTTGTTCTTACTATCGCGCCTAAGCAGGTCGAATGTATCCAGCAGGCTGACCAATGCATCCTCCAGCACGGATACATTTAGATGATAAGTAATCGTCGTGCGGACTTTGTCGCCATAGATCAGGTCGGCCTCCTTGAGAATGGCAAAATGCCTTGAGAGCGTGGGTTTTGTGATATCGAAATGCTCGGCTATCTCACCGGCGGTCATATCATGCTCGCGCAGCATCTGCAAAATCTTCCTCCTGGTAGGATCCGAAAGCGCTTTGTATACATTGCTCATATTGCACCTATTTGTTATTTAGTCTAATATCTAAATATTATCCCCAAAAACCCTGCTTGTCAAGAGTTGGTGATGTAGATGCCTGTTTTTTTCTGATCCTGATACAATATAAGGTAAAAATCGCAAAACAGGAAAAGTCCTACAGGAAATATTGTGCTACGATGGCTTTACAAAGTAAATTGCTTAGGTGAATGCGTTGGAAATTAATGCGGAAATCAAACAAGTAATCGAATATATCGATGCGCACCTAACAGAAGAAATCTCGATATCAACATTATCAGAAATAGTGGGTTTTTCTAAATGGCATCTGTGTCATGTGTTTCGAGACTGCATCGGCATGCCGGTAATGGAATATATCCGGCTGCAGCGTTTGCGTCATGCGGTCAATGAGTTAGCGCATGAACGAAGACTCTATGACATAGCCCTCGATTATGGTTTCGAGACGCAGGCAGGGTTTTATAAGGCATTTCAACGCCATTTCGGGTGTTCGCCGACACGATATCGCATCCACAAACAACGAGAAATCAACCGCCAAATTGACCCAGTATTAGTTGACGTAGCAAATGGAGGCTTAAACATGCAAGATCGAACAACCATCCGTATTGTTCAAACGGAAGACGCCCAGGACCTATGGGAAAATGTGTATTCTCGAAATACACTAAATGAGGTCGAAGACCGTGTTGCCGGCAATCTGTGGGCTTATTCCGAAGACAAGGCGCTTCCGCTGGTGGCAGAAGTAGACGGACATGTCATCGCCACAATGTATATAGCATTCGATGAGCATCCCTTAAGGTCTCATATCTGCACACTTCATGATGTAGTCGTAAACCCCGGTTTCCAACGCATGGGTATCGCGCGGAGTTTATTCGAGGAATGTAAAGCACTGGCAGCGAAGAATGGCAAAAACACCATATGCATATCCGTTCGCGGCGGCACGACTGCGGAAACAGTCTATCGAAAACTTGGGTTTACTGAGTATGGACGTCTCCCAAATGGTATTACCGAGTCATGGGGCGAACATAGCACTTTTGATGAGGTATTCTTCTATATGCCGCTAAACTAAAAGAAGATTGTGGCGTAGTAAGAAGGCACTGAATCATTACAAAATCCAGATTCAGTGCCTACCTATATTGCGTACACGGGCAAACCAAGCCTGCATCTGGTTATTGCGGAGGATAGTATAGAGTTTCAATATCACTCCATTCCGCCACACGGATCAATGGATAATGCTCGGAACCGACTTTAAATATAGAACTTGATCCCTGTACTCTCACTATCTCACCGACATACTTGCCGTTGCCCCATATGGCCGGGCCTTCGACTTTGACTCCCAGTGAACCCATTCCACTGTCTCGACCGGAGCCGTCATCAACTGTGATCCATGTATGCTGAATACTTTCGTCGTAAGCGGTCACCCTGCCCCATACAACCACATCCAGGCCAATATTGTTAAGACCGGCACTGCCCACGCATCCGGTCTGCAGTCCCATTGAAGCACCACCGGCATACTTGCCATCTATGCCGAGCGGCGCTGGGGCAGCAGAATCTTCCTCGCTTATCAACTGCACCAGTTGTATCACGCGCTCATCATCACTCGTGCTTTGGACCGTCCCAAAGATCGAAACAGCTTTATCACGCGACGTTCCATCGCCGATAACAGCCATTCCCGCGACTCTGTTGGACGTCTCTACATTGAACCTGTCAGAATGGACTCTCGTCACTATCACATCCGGTATCACGACATCACCGGATGCGACAGATTTAGCCTCGACAGGAGTGACAACCGGCACATCCGCCGCTATGGTAATGTTGTCAACATTGAAACTGTACACAGCGGCTGAATCATTGTCCGAATAGAGGTTGACTTGCGTAAACGGGTCTCCAGTAGATACGACACCCAGGAAATATGCATCATTACCTTCGCTGAGCGTAGTGAGTGGATCAGTGGCGCTGTAGGCATCGTATCCTGATGAATTGGACACATGCATCTTCCAAAACGGTATTGCCGGATCGCCCGTAGGGCTGGGATTGCCTATCAGATACAGTCCAAAAGCATGCACCGGACGCGAAAAAGTAAATATAATCCGGTCGCTGTTACCGGCAAGAAACTGGTTTTCTGAGCCTGATACTCCAATCGATATCGGAGACGAATATGTGGAGTAGTCATCGGTCGCGATGGGCATAAGTGTCAGCGAGGTCTCGCCATCGGAAGCGAGGCCATTACTGCCAATGCTCACCATGCCGCAGGATGTGACCGTTGTCCCAGACACAAGAGAATCCAGATTGAATGTTTTCTTGAAACCAAAACCAGAAATGGCATTGTTGAATGGCATCGGGTCCAAATAGGTTGCGGCATCGCATATGACTGCTCCCACCAGCATATTAAGCGTGAGCACCATCGTAATTACTGATCTCATAACGTACTCCCCTGGCTTAATACTCGATCTAGTTGACCAGATACACCCAGCAGGAACTGGGATTGATTGTAATCGCAGAATCAGAGCTGTTAGTCAGCTTGATCTTTAGAACATTTCCCATAACAGGTATGATGGCGCAGAATGAGCTACATATAGGCTGAAAGCCAAGTTGATTTTGGCTCCCCGAACTCCACCATGGAGTGATTCCCACTGAAATTGCATCATAATAAAACGTCAAGGACACTTCCTGTGCAACAGTGTACGCCATGCTGGAATACATCATTACCCTCGCCTCTTTGTAACCGCTGCAGTCCACGTCAGGAATATAAACTGAACTATTTGCAGCGATTGTAAGCGATGTGGACAGAGGCGATACTTTCAAAGATTTTGCCTGGGTCTGAACCAGGTTGTTGGTCGTAGAAATTTCCACAGTGGGAGTGTTTGCAACCTCAACGGGAGTGGTTCGTGTCTGAGCCGGTGCCATTGACGAAATCATCACGGAACATATCAGGCACACACATAATAAATAAGCGATTCTATTTGTCATTTTAGCCTCCAGTATTCGATAACGATGAAGCAGTAACCCAGTGTTATTAACTAACTCGGCTGTTTGCTTATAGTAGTATATCACATGACTGCAATGAAGAATGTATATATTTGACAATCGGGTATTTGCACCGGTATCTACACCTTAAATTTAGACCCGCATATCTATACAGGGCGTGACAATAGTGAATTCGACTTCAGCAAGCTTGGCTTCATTGGATGGAGAGGATTCTAATGGCTTTATAGATTGGGGATATCAGAGTGTTTACATGTAAACAAATCAGGGGACACTGAATCATTGCAGTTCAGTGCCCCCTATCTAATTAGCGTCTGGGCTATTTCTACATCATTCCCATTCCGGGCATGCCGCCCATTCCCGGCATTCCACCGCCGCCTCCCGGCATCGCGGGAGCAGCACTCTTGGGTTCGGGCTTCTCTGTAATAACTGCCTCTGTTGTAAGAAGCAGAGAAGCTATACTGGAAGCATTTTCGAGAGCAGTACGAGTGACTTTGGCAGGATCGACAATTCCCGCCTTTATCATGTCCTCATACTCGCCTGTGACTGCGTTATAGCCGACACCCGGCTTGGACGCCATCACCTTCTGCACAATCACCGAGCCCTCAGCACCTGCATTGGCTGCAATCCGTCTTGTAGGCTCTTCAAGCGCCTTGCGGATAATCTTCACACCCACAGCCTCGTCACCCTCGACCTTAATCTTCTCGAGCGCAGGGATAAGGTTAATGAGTGTTGTGCCGCCGCCGGGGACTATCCCCTCTTCGACCGCTGCACGAGTCGCTGAAAGAGCATCCTCAATGCGGGCTTTCTTTTCCTTAAGCTCGGTCTCGGTCGCAGCACCGACTCTGACCACTGCAACGCCGCCGGAGAGCTTGGCAAGCCTCTCCTGGAGCTTTTCGCGATCATAGTTGGAATCGGTCTTTTCGATCTCTGCCTTGATCTGAGCAATTCGACCCTTGACTGCATCGTGGCTGCCCTTGCCCTCGACGATAGTGGTCTTCTCTTTTGTGATATGGACCTTGGCCGCCTGACCCAGCATAGAAAGGTCGACGTTTTCAAGTTTGATCCCGAGGTCTTCAGTGATGAATGTGCCGCCGGTAAGGATTGCGATATCGCCCATCATGGCCTTGCGCCTGTCGCCGAACCCCGGAGCCTTCACTGCCGCGACATTCAGCGTGCCTCTGAGCTTGTTTACGACCAGTGTCGCCAGCGCTTCGCCCTCGAGATCCTCGGCAATAATAACGAGAGGCTTGCCCATCTGGATCACCTTCTCAAGGATCGGGACGATATCGGCAATGGCTGATATCTTCTTCTCATAGAGCAGGATCATCGGCTCCTCGTAGACGGCCTCCATGCGCTCGGCATCGGTGACCATATACGGAGAAATGTAGCCCTTGTCGAACTGCATCCCCTCAACCCATTCCAGCACGGTATCTGTGCTCTTGGACTCCTCGACCGTAATTACGCCGTCCTTGCCGACCTTTTCCATAGCATCGGCAACTATCTCGCCTATGGTCGAATCATTAGCCGAAATACTCGCGACCTGGGTGATCGCAGCCTTCTCCTCGACCGGAATGCTTATCTTCTTGATCTCATCAACCGCCACCGCCACGGCCTTCTCTATACCACGCTTGAGCGCCATCGGGTTTGCACCCGCTGCAACGTTCATGAAGCCCTCATGGGCTATAGACTGTGCGAGGACAGTCGCAGTGGTCGTTCCGTCGCCCGCCACATCGTTCGTCTTGGATGCGACTTCTCGCACAAGCTGCGCGCCCACGTTCTCAAACCTGTTTTCTACTTCAATCTCTTTTGCGATGGTCACACCATCATTTATAACGCTGGGGCTGCCGAACTTCTTTTCGATCATGGCATATCGGCCCCTCGGACCGAGTGTACCGCCCACGGCGTCTGCAAGCGCATTTATACCGCGCTCCATATCTCGTCTGGCTTCCTCGCTGAATTTCAGTTCTTTTGCTGCCATATATTCACTCCCCTCCGATTATTTCTTGCCTTCCATAATAGCCAGCACATCTTCCTGGCGGAGAATGACATACTCCTCACCGCCGACCTTGACTTCCGTCCCGGCGTATTTACCATAAATGATCTTGTCGCCAACCTTGACGTCCATCGGCGCAACCTTACCCGATTCGAGCTGGGTTCCCGGTCCGACCGCCACGACTTCAGCTTCCTGAGGCTTCTCCTTGGCGCTGTCCGGCAGCACGATTCCGCCCGCCGTCACTTTCTCAGCATCGAGAGCCTTCGCAATAATCCTGTCACCTAAAGGCTTAAGCATAAACTCAAAACCCCCCATTTAATATAGTATTGAGTAATTTAGATTGAGTATTGCTCATGTTTAGCACTCGACGCTATCGAGTGCCAAGTATGCATGTTACTAGCTTTGGGAGCAGGCGTCAATAGCAGTAAGAGGAATTGTAATAAATCAATCGGGCTGGATACCGACCCAACCCGAAAAAACACGCGATTTGCAGCCAAAAACGTTGTTCAAAAAATTCAGTCGTCGTCCGACCTCCTTCTGAAAGGATCGCAGGGACCATCACTGGGCCAGTCTCTGATTGATTCGCGGACTGTTCCGCTCGATTGCATGCGATGCAGGTTATATGACTCCGGTACTCCCTCCGGTCCCCGTTTTGGCTCCTCATTCTCCGCTTGTTTATCTATGAGATTGCTTGTCTGATCCTTATCCATTATGCACGCCGCCGCCTCCAGGCAATCCCGCCCATACATGCCAAACTTCCTAGTAAAGCAAAGAAGCCGGAGGGTTCGGGAACAGGATCGACATTCAGGTCATCCATACAAAATTTATGGAATGCATCTGTGCTGATGGAATAAAGCACAAACATACCGATATCACCTGAAGAAGAAATCTCGACATACCTATTCTTCCAGGACTCTCCGGTTGCACCTATATATGCGCTTGCAACAGGGTGTTCCAAATCACCGTCGTAACCGACCATCTGTAAGACTACATCCTGCTGAGTACAAAAATACGCACCCACCGAGTAGACAGAATAAGGTTGATAGCTCGTATGACCACTATCAGGCCGCTTAAACATGAAGGTGATTTTGCTGCCTTGGAAACTATTCGATGCAACAAGGACATTATTTTCTGAATGTGGTGGTCCCCAATCTGACCCCACGTGATATGAGATCAGAACGTTGGGAAATTCTATACCTATGCCATAAGTATCTGAATAATAGACTTCAGGTTCTACACCCCTCGGCACATCATCAAATGTCAATGTGTAAGCCTGTGCCACATAACATAAGGTCATAATCATTACTACAGCCAGAATAATGCGTAAAGTTTTCATTATCGTTCCTCTATACCAACACTTATCTTCTACGCCGCCAGGCTATTCCGCCAAGGGTTGCAACACCACCAAGAATGGCAAGAATACCGGAGGGTTCGGGAACTGGATCAACAGTCAGGTCGTCCATACAAAATTTATGAAATGCATCTGTGCTGATGGAATAAAATACAACCGCATTGATATTACCTGAAGAAGAAATCTCGACATACCTATTCTTCCAGGACTCTCCGGTTGCACCTATATACGCGCTGGCAACAGGGTGCTCCAAATCACTGTCATAACCGACCATCTGTAAGACTACGTCCTGCTGAGTACAGAAATACGCACCCACCGAGTTGACATAATACATAGGGTCATTCATATGACCAATATCAGCCCACTTAAATATGAAGGTAAATTTACTACCCTGGAAACTATTAGATGCCACAAGGACATTATTTTCTGAATGCGGTGGTCCCCAGTCCGACCCACTGTGACATTCAATCTGAACGTTAGGAAATTCAAGACTTATGCCATAAGTTGCCAAGTAATAGGTTCCAGGAGATACACCTGTCGGCACGTCATCAAATGTCAATGTGTAAGCCTGTGCCATATGACATAAGGTCATAATCATTACTGCAGCCAGAATAATGCGTAAAGTTTTCATTATCGTTCCTCTATACCAACACTTATCTTCTCCGCCGCCAGGCTATTCCGCCCATACATGCCAAACTTCCTAGTAAAGCAAAGAAGCCGGAGGGTTCGGGGATGACTGTTGCGGTGAGAGAAAAAATGTAACCATCCAAGCCCTGTTCCGTGCGGTAAATAGGGAAAAGCCAGTTGCCCTCTGTGTAATCATTTAATGATATCGTTGTTCCTACTGGCGGCGAGTAGCCAAGTGGAGGCGTCCACTCACCCGTCACACCTATTGCAGGTCGAACATATGTGAGACTGAAGCTAATCGTATCAAAAGAAGCCTGAGAAATGTCTCCACTGAATGTCCAAGGCAATGATAGATACCATGCTTCTTCTGGAATGCTTGTACTGCCCCACAGGTAAATAATCCATGTCTTTGATGCGCCTACGCTTTGCTCTAGCGGTGAACGTATGTCGTAAGAATAGTATCCCGTGCTTCCCGACCAACCATCAAGATCATACTCGTGATACACAGCAATGTGGTATTGCTGCGATTGGTCATACATGATATCCAATGAATCAAAACCGTCAGATGCATTTATATTTGTTCCAAAGTAAGCGCGGTTCATAAATTGCCATTGCCAATTATCTGAACTGCAATATGCTGAAGAACTAAGAACAACAGATATAGCCAGCACGAAATGAATCATGTGTATTCTGCACATATTATTATCCTTTCATAGCCCGTATAGAATTCTGTTCTTTAAGTTATTGAACTGATATCTATCTTCTGGAGTTGTAGCATACCAATTTATTTGATCCAACCCGCCATTTACCGCGAGATATAGGTAGTTTGGATCATTGGTAAAGCTTGAATTGTAGAAATCATATAGCCTTGTACTATCAGGTGCTTCCCAGAGCGATACAAATACCCCACCGCCTTTAGTAGCGGTAAGCGCATCAAGCCGCTGCACCAGTTGCAGGCGCTCTGTCGCACTATCACAGGCTTCCTCACCGGCATCAGTCATATAAACTACAAACCGCCTGCGGGAAGTAGATGAGTTGCAGCAAGGTTTAGTGCATCAATATTTGCGCTTGTTCCGCCTCCAGGCAATCCCGCTGATTCCAGCCAATCCGCACACAAGAGCGAGGAGGCCGGAAGGTTCGGGGATGACCGTTGCGGTGAGATCGAATATGTAGCCATCTAGGCCGTTTTCTACATGGCAGGTCGTGAAACTCCCAGTGCCACCTCCATCCGGATAGTCATTTAGTATCCAATACTCTCCTACCGTATGAGCGTCACTGACGCCCACTGCAGAACGGATATAGGTCATACGGAATTCTATTGTGTCCAGGACTTCTTGGGATATGCCGCTGCTTGGAAACCAGGATAGACCAATGGATTGGCTTGGATAGTCCGGGTCAGCCCAGAGATATATTCGCCACGTCTTGGAAGTGCCGGGAGTCATCCCTAATGGAGCACGAATGTCATTTACGTAGAAACCAGTTGTACCAGTCCAGCCACTCACGCCCAGTTGATGGTAAAACCCGATAAGGCAACCTGACCAGTTTTCGGGAGTAAGGATGTCTAGCCCATCATAACCATCATTAGCACCTGTCGAGGTGCCGAAGAAGCGGGAATGCGAGAAGCTCCATTGCCAGTCAGAAACGCTGCTGAATCCAGCGTTAGGCAATATCAATAATGCAATTATCAAGATATATCGGTGCATAGATTTCCTCCTTAAACGGTTATAATCCATATAGAACCCTGTTCTTAAGGTTGTCAAACAGATAGCGTGATGCGGGATTCTGATTATTCCAGTCGATACTATCGAATGCGCCGTTCACTGCAAGAGATAGATAAGCTGGGTCGTTAGTAAAGCCGAAGCTGTAGAAATCATACAAAGGTCGAGGGATCGAATATGGATCTTCCCACAGCGATACAAATACCCCGCTGCCTTTAGTAGCTGTAAGCGCATCAAGCCGCTGCACCAGTTGCAGGCGCTCTGTCGCACTATCACAGGCTTCCTCACCGGCATCAGTCACATAAACTACAAACCGCCGTCTGGAAGTAGATAAGTTGTCTTCCAGATCCTGTGCAGCAAGGTTCAGTGCATCAATATTTGCATCTGTTTCGCCCTCTGCACTAAATGAATTGACCCATTCGCAAAACGCATCAACCGCATCTTCACCCGTAAACAGGCTGATAGACCGAGATATGGGCGTTCCTTCGTTGAACATAACCGCGCCGAACCGGGGGTCAGGAATGGCAGAGTAGACATCTCGCACAAACGACTCAATACTTGCTGATGCCTCATGTCCCTGCATGGAACCGGAACGATCCACGACAAACACAACATCGGAAGGAGTATTCGGATCATAGAAACATACTTTAGCCTCATCCTCGGATATACCCCCGCACTGTGAGACATAGGCAGTTACATTAACATCACCCACATCAGCACGGGTTATATAGATATTGACGACTCCATTTGAATCGCTAAACCCGTATCCCGACTGACCACCCGGATCAATATAACCACCGGGAGAAATAGAGACAATCTGGCCGGCGTCGATTGAAAAATTCACTCGCACTCCGCCAACAGGAAAAGTTAGAGCCGCATTTAGGCATACAACAGACCCGGTAAACGCCCATGAAAGCGCGGGACTTAAGATTACGATATGCGAAATACACCCAGTTACCTCATCTGCGCCTATATCCACCGTGTTATCCATAATACGGGCTTGGCCGTCTATGTCCACATCTCCTACATTCACAACACTATTCAACCCGACGTTTATGCACTGTGAGGTTTCCTGAAGATGTATATTGTGAGCAGGTGTGATCTCAAACGAAGGATCGACGGAGATATTCGAGTTGTCAACCGTTCCCACATCAACATAGTTGTATTGACCATGCCCAAAACTGTCATTGTTGTTGAGAGTGATGTTTATGCCCGACACGCCTTTTATGCCTGCACCCTGATTATTGGCTACTATATTGTTTATTACTTTATAGGTGTAGGATGTACCGGTAAGGAATATACCATCGCCCACTCCACTGCTGCCATTCCATGCAATTGTATTGTTGATAATATCGCATGCACTGTCATCGCAATAGATACCTGCCCCAGCCGTTGCGCATGTATTTTCTATAATCACATTGCTAGAAACTCTTGTAATTTTGTTGGGTTCACTTGTAAAATATATCCCACCGCCATAATCTGCACTAGTATTATTTTGTATGGTGTTGCCTGATATGATTGGATTGCTGCCATAACAGCAGATTCCTCCTCCACTCGATGAGCTTGCCGTATTATCAGTTATACTGTTTGATAATATCTGTGCGCTTGAACCATAAATATACACACCACCCCCATTTTGGCTGGCAACATTTGAAGAAACGTCATTATTCAGCAGTTGCGCACCACCCCCTGAACAATACACTCCGCCGCCGAATCCGGCTGTGTTGCCGGATATTTTGTTACTGTAAACCAGTTGATAACCATCGTAGATGTATATGCCGTTCCCCGAATTGTTTCTGATCGTATTGTTTGCGATGACACAATACCCTTCACCACAGGATATGCCTGCCCCTTTTGAATACTGGATAATGAAGCCATCCAACCTTGTCTCTCGCGATTGACCTTGAAATGCAACAAAGTCACCATATTGTAATACGGTCCCATCCAAAATTGTCTCATGAAGCGCCCAGTTGCGCTCCTCGCGAAGAGATTCGCCTCCCGCAAACCCGCCATATACTGCTACATCACCCAAAATATTGATGTATTCGCTGTAAGTTCCAGCAGCCACCCAAACCTCACACATCTGATTTTCTGCACTCGCAGCTTCAATAGCCGACTGAATAGAACTGTAACAGTTTGTCCAGCTTCCGATATCGACACCACCCGGCGTGACATACTTCACGCAGTTCGGTATCCCGTCCATGGAACTATCAGGCACGCGCACAACGGGAACCGGCTTGCCGTCAGCCATTTCGGCTCCCAGAACGCCCGTCACGCCCTCAACGTATGTTTGACTGCCCGGAGCATCACTAAGGTTCCAGTAGACCACTTTCAAGCCGGTATGCGATGTAGTCGCAAGCGCTGAACCGTCATCAATCCAGCAGACTGCATGGCCATTTTCTGTCGTGGTATCGAGCACAATACCCCATACTCTCACGCGCGTTCCGACTGCGCTCAACCCGCCGGAAGCGGATACGTTGGAAGTGTCCAGATATAGTGCGGGTTGTTCTCCGAACTCGCCGCCTGCGGTAGACCGGCCTATCAGCCCTGCCGGACCAGGTCGTTTCATCGAACCCGTACACTTTATTCTGGCCGCGCTGATATACGCTTCGCCGGATAGTTCTCCGCTTATCAGACTGCCTTTGATCGCAACGATATTTCCAGGCTCGATTGGGACCGACACCTGCGGCACGACTTTTATTCCATTACCGCCCGTAAAAGGCTCCTGGATATAGAAGAATGAAACCAAGCCGTTATCATAATAGACAGCCGTGACCAGCTTGCCTGTGATATCAACTTCATCGCCGTTGAGTTTCACATACGCGATAGTTCCTTCCTCAGGAGTTAATGGCTCGGATTCAACCGGTTCGGACTCCGGCACGGGTGGAAGAGTCGGATCGCTATCCATTATCGATATTCCGACTTTAGCATCTTTTGTATATGGCCAGTCATCTTCATCTTTGATCGGGATGGGAAAACTGAACTCCTTGCCATCGGAGTCTGTATATACCGAAATGTCCTGCGCCACGAGCACGCGGTAAGCGCCGACTGTCGCCATATTACCCGTAATATTCAGCGTCCAGCCATTTTGTACTATAAATGTCTTGAGGTAGACAGACAGAGCTATTTGCGGGCTTGTGCTGCATGTGTCTCGAACAAAAGCATAATCCCCACTCACCTTTTCAACAAAGACAGCAGGAAGACGAACCGTTGTGCCATCCGGCTGAGTAATTGCGCTGCGAACACAATCAGTTGTCAATGTCTGCTGGGTCGATGCAAACAATGAGACAGACCCAAATAAGAGTAGAACTACAAGAACTGCGCCCAAACATCTCCTTGTCATCCGATTCTCCTCACATACCCAATTTGCAATTTTCATGCCATTCGATGATTGTTCGTAATTTAGCATATAGGCGTGGGGTTGTCAAGCAATATTGTTGAATAATTACACATATATTGAGTAGGGGGGGTGATATTAGCGACATGCCACAGCTTTGCGCTATTCACAGCCCGCGAACAACATTTAGCTGAAATATCATGGCATGTTCATCACATTTGGGGCAAGGGGGTATAGAGATAAAGGCCATCCGACAACACTTCTGACACCATACTGCCGCCATTCGTAGGGTTACCAGAGATAGCAAGGGCCGAACTTGACAGCCCGGCCCATATTGCTGTGTGCCTGGTTCACCTCAATGCGAATCGTCTGCAGCCCGTAGATAGGATTCCAGCTTCGACAGCATGACTTTGCTCACCTTCCGTTTCCCGGTCAACGCTTTGAGAAGATTTCCGTGGTCCACCTCGGCACGCCGGGCGAACTCCCTTATTGATATGTCTTCCGATGCACAGTGCGATTTCACTGCAGAGAATAGGGATTTCGCTTCTGCTGCGTCCTGCCGTGTCTTATCCGCAAGCCTCACCAGTGCCGATTGCAACTTCTTCACTATCCGAGCCGTCATTCTTGCGTTGCCCACCAATAGCCGCGATACTCGGGCCGCATCTATGCCCGATGCAGTCGCTACCTTACGAACGCCGTGCTTTCTGCACTCGTCAAGAACTGGCAGGTACTGGGCGGTAAACTCCTGAGCCGATATGCCGTAGATGATTTGTTCCTCCGGGTCTACTCCAAGGTACGCTTGTTCTTCCCAGCGGTTGGCTTCCTTGCCGATGCACTCAGTACCGGATACTATGACGTGCTTTCGATAGGTCATGCCGGAATTGGTGTAATCGCCATTGTCGAACTTGGCTTCACAGTGTAGATGATACTGAGCTATGGCTTCACGATAGGTCTGCAATTGCTCTATGGCTATGTGGTTGCCGGTGATGCAGTCAAAGCAGTTCTGTGCGGCCTTAGCCGGGTCTTTGTCGTAGGGTGCAACTACGCGAAGGTGAGACGATGCTCCTGCCTTCTTATGAGGTTGGCGCTTCGGGTGGAAGATCGTCACGAAGCCAAACGGTTTGACCCGTTCCTCATACGGCAGGGCGGCGTTGTGCTCCTCGAACCACTTCAGTAGAACTGGGGTTGTAGCCGCATAGCGTGTAGCCGCAGGCTTGTCGAATCCGGGCATATCATTATAACAGACTTGGGCGGGGTGTCCTTCCAATGCGGCCTGAACGATTCTATACCATAGATCATACTGCCAGCGTTCCACTCCCATCTTGTCTAGTCGAACCTGCGGCTTAGGTATGCTATCCGGTGCGTCTTTCTCCCCGTAGGGCGGAAGCAAATGCCCAAGCCCATGAGCCGATGCCTTGCGG
Source organism: bacterium (assembly GCA_021371935.1). Taxonomy (NCBI): domain Bacteria; species bacterium. The sequence continues at coordinate 102,538 of JAJFVF010000007.1, read as the reverse complement.
ATGATTGGTAAGCTGCCGGGGCCGATGTTGAAGAGTGCGTATCTCTTCGCGGATACAGCAAAGCAGTACAACGGTTCCGGTTCCTTGGTTACCTGTCCACTGCTGTCAAGCCGGTAGTTCTCATCTTCGACCTTCAGGATGGAATCCGGCTGCTTATCCTTCGGTGCGTCGTAAGGATTCAGCGGCGTGAACCAATCGACAATCCGTGCTACACGCTTCTGGAACTCTTCATCCGGCATATCGCCCGGCTTGGCTAATGCCATGCTGTCGGTGTCACAGAACGCCCAAGTCAGCCCGGCGTCTTGTATGAGTCTTTCCGCAATCGCAAGCATAAGCCGGGCTGCACCTGTTATGAGTGTTCCAAGCAAGGGATGGAAGAACTCGCCGGGTTCCTCCACATTCCGCAGTTCGACTGGGAAGCATTCGCCGGTGTTACCGAAGCATGCCAGTTGTTCCCGCTTGGCTCTTTCGTTAACATTCAACTGCATGAATATGCCGTAGCTCGTGGCATTTGCGCACAGCTTTATAGCCTGTTGTTCGGTGTCCAGCCTTGGTTTGTCCTCTTGCGGGCATGACTTCATTTTCGCCTTGATTCCACTGCGCATTTCGATAAGCCGTTTGTAGAAGTCCTGCTCTATCGGATTGACAACGAACTCTGGGTTACCGGCTATCGCTATGGGGTGCAAGTCCTGCTGTACGCCTAGCGGTCGGAAGCCTACAGCTTGCAGCACCTTCGGACTGCACCCGGTAAGAATCTTCGATTGGATACAATCGGCAAGGGTATACCACACCGGTTCGTTAGATTCCAGATGGTTCACGCCGATGGAGTATTGTGCCTGTTTCGGCTCATGTTGTTTCTTGTTGTACTTGGCACGAACGGGAAGCACATCATCATCCGGCTGAACTCTCACAAACACGGCCAGGCTCTTCCACACTTCCGGGTTCCGCAGGTCGGCTGCATCAATAGAATCGAGTAGAGTACGTGCTTCTTCAGTCGAATCAAACCACTCGATTCCTTGAGCTGTCACGAACGACCACAAGTGCATGAGGGTGCAAACTGTCGGGTACATTGAAAGGAAGTCGCAGTAGACAACCCTCGTAATTTCGCGGCGGACGTGGACTTCTGAACGCCCGCCATAGTACGTGCTCATTATAATGCCGGTCTGTTCAGGCGGAAAGCCCGGCTGTACCTCCTCCCAGGGCCGTATGCCCATCTGTCGCAGGTAAGCCTTTCCCAAACTGGCTTCGCTGTAGATGTGGTTGACGAGAGTGTTTGCCAATCCGTAGCCCACATATCTCGCATGCAACTTCTCAAAGCACTCCCAGGTCGCCTGAACATCTTGGGCAAGGTATTCAAGGTAACGCGCCGTAAGGCTTTCGCCGTGTTCGCCGGTTTCCAATTTGCGGTGTTTTGTCTCCAGATGGTCTGCGAGTGTTTCTAACGACCATGACCCGCTGAGCAGTGCGCTTGCCAGTGTCCGCACGTCCACGAAGTAGCCGGGATGTGCAGGCACGCTGTCTCCTTTATTGCGCCTACTTCTTGGGGTTTTCTGCTTCCACGGCACTGCGAACTTGATACGCGCCATACGGCTGTTCAGGTGCTTTACGACAATGTAAGGCCAAGCCCTATTCTCGCTCAGACAGAAACTGAACCCTCCGCGCATTCCGCGTTTCTTTGCAGTGTTATGACGCCGGGCTATCCGGGCTATGTCGAACGGCAGGTTGAAGCCGATGCACAGGGCGTGCAGTTCATAGACATACCGCAGGAATACCTTCCAGATGAACTCATCCTTCGTGAGCACGTCGTAACGATACTGCGAGGCATACTCTGTAAGCAGGTCAAACTCATCTGACGAGAATGCCTGCGGGTCGTGGAAGAACCCCTTTGTGCGAAGTCGGGTTCCCTTGTAGACCTGGTAGGAACCGACGCGAAACCGCTGTGAAGTACCTACGGTCGTTTCAGTGTCGAACACTAAGCGGTATTCTGAGAATCCAATTGTGGAATCCCTCTTGGGGTGTTTCTGCGCTTGCTTCATCGGCCTTGCGTATGCACGCAGGGCAATTTGTAGGGGTGACTTGCTGTTACTTAACATGATGTGCTTTCTCCTTCATAACCGAGGGTGTTCCACCACTCGGGGCCTATGCGAATCGTGAGCTTGTTGTCCAACGACTCAAGATAATCGGGAACCCAACCAAATATGCGGTCTATGATTAGCCTGAGCACGTCAAGAAACCCGCGCACGGCTGCCGCTGCTTTCCGCAATGGGCTTCCATGAGGATTGCGTAACGTGTTAATGGGCCAATCTCTCTGTAGGTCGGTCAAGGTGGCATGATCGTTGGCGGGTATGCTAACGGTGAATGCCGGGTCGTTGTGATGTCCGCTTGGGTGATGCTTCTGCACGGGTGATCTCTCCTGTTCCATGCACTGGTGTTCGATGCAGAGAATGTCGGGGTTTTTACCCGTCAATGCGGCAGGATGGGTTTCGCTGCACTTACTGCACGCAGGGTCTCTAATTTCCAGACGTTCATAGTCGTTCTGGCGGCGCACTTCGTAATCACTCGAATCGTAGAATGGTTCCATTGTGTTGACCTCCTCTCACTGAACCATCCGGTACATACTCTCGTATGGCTGATCGCCGGACTCGTTCAGCCTATACAGCGTGTTTTCATCCGTCTCGAACACATGGCGTTTTCCATGAACATCAACTATTGACTGCCCACGGTACAGGTCAAGGTGGGAAGGGTCATTGGTGGTGATGAACCGCTTGACTGCGTTCAGGTAGTCGCTGGCGAGTTTCGCCTGCTCGTAACCCTTGACAGTAACCTCGATCTCCTGTCCCTCGCTGAAGATGCCAATTGGCGGGCGTATTCGGTCATCAGCCCCCAGCCGCCAGCGTCCGCCCGTCTTTGTGGCGATTCCTTCCGAAGCTACGTAGCTGCTCAATCGTTCGGCGGAAACGTGGGCGGACTTGGCGGCGGAACTCAGTGATTCCCCCCGCCGAAAATGCTTAACCGCTTCTTCCAGCTTGGGGTTGTAACCTGCCGTTGGTTTCGCTGAGGCTAGGACTTTGCCCGCTTCCGGGTGTCCCCGTGCCTGCCCGCGAGTCAGCCCTTTAGCCAACCCTTGGGCAATTCTGCTTGCATACTCTGCTTTGTAGTCACGTTGTCTTGGCATTCGTGCGCCTCCTTGTATGTGATTTGAAGGGAGCATATCACACGCGGAATTCAGGAAACAGGCAGTTTCGCGCACTGGTGTATGGATGTATAATTGAGGAATGGAAACTCAATGGATTCCCGCAGATGAAGTGAAGCAGTTTGCCGCAGAACACGGCGTTTCGGAATGGCAACGGGAACGTTGGCAAAAGTCCGCCCTTATCCCTCAATCACACGTCATTCCTCTTGGAAAAGGCAAGGGAACATGCTCAGAGTATCCGGCATGCGCCATGAGACAAATGCTTGCTACAAAGCGCAAACTCGACCGCAAGAGGTCATTCTCTCAAGCCCGGTTGGAGTTGTGGTTGGAGGGCTACTCCATCCCTACGGACAAGTTGAAAGCTGATCTGAAGAAACTGGTTCTTGGATTGCTGGAGACACTCCAGCAACCGGGCAATGACGCTCTGGACAATGCCGAGAATTTGACTGCCAAGGCGCTACCCTCATTCCGGCGCACTGAATTGGGCAAGTCGATGAAGAAGCGACTCAAACGCGCCGCTGAAGTGGAATCTGTAATAACAGCCATTTTTCAGCTTGTGTTTGGAGGGTGTCCGGTGTTTAGCCGCAACTATTCGGATACCGATGAACTGGGCCTAGCTCAGACTTTCCCTACTGGTATGGGCATAGATTGGATGGAAAAGACCAAGATTCCAGAAGTCGGGCGATGGATGCCTGATATGCAGGAAAACTTGGTTGAGCTTGCCAAGAAGAAACACATATCGGTAAGTGCTCTCGTGAAGGCATTGGACGAGGCTGCGGAACAAGAGTTGGAAAGAGCACGTTCGGACTTCCTAGCCATTTTCGGTGCGTTGCCTAATCTGAACGACGGCCTGAAGAAGCAAGACTTGCCCGGCATGCCGATCATTGAGCATATAGAGCTAGACAGCTTCGGGCTTTGTATAGGTGCTCTTTTTATGCTTCGACTTCGTAAGTCCGGGCTTGGCTGTAACATAGATGAGGTTGTAGAAAATGCCAGGAAAATGAACGCAAAACGCGAGTCTGGCACACATAATGCAGAGTAAATATTAGATACCCCCGCGACTGCTCGAACAGTCCGGGGGCGTGACACACGGAAAGGATACTTCCGCATGCAAAAAGAGTATAGCGCACATTCTCACGAATGTGCAACCCTCACTGACCCGTCAAGGTGTCCCCAATGTGGGAAACCCCTGATCGGTCTAAAATCCACGCAGAAGTTCTGCAATCGCGAATGCTGGAATCAGTACTGGCGCGAACACGTAAAGACCAAACTTCACACCCGCCGAGACCAGTATTGGGCGGAGAAGCACGGAACCAGAACTGCCGACGACTATGACCGGGAACAGGTGAGCGATGGTGAACTGTGGCTTGCCCGGTCTCGATTCTGGCTTGACGAGCGAGACTGCTTCAGCCTCAAATCAAAGCCCAAGCACCAGCCTGATTCCAAGCCGCTAATCCTGACCGGGCACGGTGTTCAACTCAAAACTGAACGCGGGGCCTTGGTTGTTCGTGACGGATTCACTCACTACCCCCAGACCCGCCGGGAATGGCGGTTCTATCCCAGCAGAAAGTCTCTTCCCTCACGGATTGTATTGCTTGACGTTGACGGCTACATCAGCTTGAGCGTTATGCAATGGCTCTGTGAGCAGCGGATTCCGCTTGTCGCTCTGAACTGGCAGGGGGAAGTGGTTACCTGCATCGGTGGCGACAGCCTGAGTGCGGACTTCGGACTCCGGCAGTTACAGCTCGCGGCACAATCTAACGGCATTGGTCTGAAGCTCGCTATTCAACTTATACAGCTCAAGATTGCCGCTTCCAAGTCCACATTGGACATCTTCCCCGACAGCAAACTGAAGAAGCGGGCACTGGAAAAGATAGACCGATGTCTGGAGGAGTTAGCCGGGCCGGTTCCCGATGTAGAAACCCTCCGAATGATAGAAGCCAGGGCCGCTGTTTCCTACTTTGATGTATGGCAATCCCTACCTATGCGTTGGAAAGGAACGGGCCGTCATCCCATACCGATGGACTGGCTTATGGTAGGAGGTCGGCAGTCGCTTGTCAGCGGCACAAACCGCAACGCCACTCACCCGGCGAACGCGCTTCTAAACTATGCCTATGGCGTCCTCGAAAGTCAGATACGCATAGCCGCCACATCAGCCGGGTTTGACCCCGCAATAGGCTATCTGCATGCGAGCAGACCGGGCCGTGTGGCTCTGGTATACGACCTTATGGAACCACTCCGGGCATTGGTTGACAGGGTAATACTCGAACTATTGCGTATGAACACCTTCACTCCCAGCGACTTCATACTGACTGCGAAAGGGATATGTCGCCTAAATCCTGAGATGGCAAGGAGGATAGCGGCGATATGTGTTAGCGAAGCGAAAGTCCAATCAGTCATCAAGTGGGTGCGGGAGGAGATCGTCTCGCTCTCCGATCAGGAGCCAGACGGGTGAGCACTCAAGTGCTTCAGCTAACGCGAAAATCTCCACATCGGAGACAATGCGTGACCCGTTTTCAATACGGTATATGTCTCCCTGAGCGGGAATCCACCCGCCGTTTGTGACACGAGCAAGTATCGCGCACAGCGCATCTTGTGTCAGCTTCAGGGAGTGGCGGCGGTTCTTTACGCGCAGACCAAGCTGATTCATCTTCTTATCTGGAGTCCGTAAGCGCGGAGAACCTCGTGGCATACTCTCATCACCTGTTCCGATAATCTGTGTCATTATCGCAAAGCATGCGGACGATGGTACTACTACATAGTTGGGTTTGTGGAATGACATTACTGTCTGAACTGAACTGTGTGTATCCAAGAAAGGATGGTAGTTATGGCAGAAAGCAATGGTAATGTTTTCGAGGAGATTAAGGAAGCAGCGGAGGCTTTGGACATTGTGGTCTTTCCGGCAATGCCGGATTTGGACAAACTGCGCGTCATAGCAGTTTGGCCCAACACTTGTTGGAAGTCATATCTTGACTTCGCAGTCCGTGCTAAAGCATCGGTCTTGTACCTTTGTGGGCCTAGCTACGACCCGGAACGCGAGATTGACATGGCAATAGAACAACTGGAATCTATGGAGATGAACGAGTATCGAACAGACAGGCTGAGTGATACGGAACGAGCCTGGTTCCGTACACGTCTGCATGAACGCTTGCGTGAATGGGACAATTATGCGGGCCAAACCGCTTGCGCAATGGCATGCTGGTTTGGTGAAAGAGTCATCCACAAATTCTTCGCCGCAGAGCATTGGTACGACGATGTAGACTCAGCCATCACATCGGCAATAGAGGATGCAAAAGCTGTTCTGCGCAATGACAGGAGACTCCGATCTTCTGAGGAAAGTGTCCGGCAGTTCAAATTTGCTGAGCAGATGGCGCGACACGAGCGATTCACCGAGGCCAAGAGCGATGCAAGGCGTCAGTTCATGGCACAGCAGATGTTCCCAGAAGAGGACACCCTTTCAGCTAACGACATTGCTAATAAAGCGGTCTTGTACCACTGGTGGTATGTTGAACCCAGCCAGCGTGTCTCGAATGTCGAAAAGTGCCGTGAGCTATATGAGCAGGGGGAAACAATCAGGAGTATCTCAGCCATCTTGGGTATGCCGCAAACTCAGGTTAAGAAAGCCATTGATTCTACAAGCAGGACTGCCGAGGGATAACGTGGTTACTGGAAGAACTGACCGTGCCCTCACGAGGGCGTCCGAAAGCAACAATTGATGAGATTCGATCACAGTTCAGGAGCCTTGCTAAAGTGACTTGCCAACCGATATCAGCAAATATAAGCTTCGGGTGATTCGCAAAGCTAAAAGTTCTGAAACCGTTGTTAAGGAAAGAATTTGGCGTGTGTCACTTCAGCGCTGTAGACCAAGCAGCAGGATAACTATGCTTGCGTGGCTAAGGAATACTAAGTACGCTCATCCGATAATGATACTGCAGCGCTGGTTGGGGAACGAAGGGGACAACAGTAAATGCCAGATGTTGAGATGAAATTGCGATTCCCGCGAGTGACAAAGGTGAGACTCGAAAAATTTTCGCTATACAAGTCTGCACCAGTCATAGAGCTGACATTTCCAGAAGGGGTGTTTTGTCTGGCTGGAGCAAACGGGCTGGGGAAATCCACTTTCCTATCTGCTATCAACTATGCAATCACAGGAGTAGTTTGTGAGCCAAACCCGAAATTCCAGTCAGTTGAAGAGAGCTACGCCTCCAGCCTTAGTTACGCGGGTGATTATTTCTCGGGCCGTATAAGTGAACCTGATAGAAAAGCTGCAGAAGTAACCGTTGAGCTTAGTGTCGGAAGCCGCATGTACAGAATTACGAGGGGCTTGTTTGAGCCAACAGAACTGCGTGAACTTCTTATATATGAAGTGTCTGATTCTGTCGCTACCGTCTGCGTTGATACTTCGCTGCTCTCCCCCGGCGAAAGACACGAACGCTATGCCGAGTCGATTACCGAAGACACGGGATTAGCAAGCTATGCACAGCTAGTTTTCTTACAGAACTACCTCTTAACTTTTGACGAAAGCAGGCATTTGCTTTTTTGGCATCAGCGTGTTCTGGAGCAGGTTCTATATATTGCCTTTGCAATGGATCAGAATGTTGCAAAACGGGCAGATTTACTCAGGCGTGAAGAAAGGGATTTCGACTCAAAAGCTCGCCACGATAGCTGGAGAGCTACGGAATTACGCAACAAGATTGGTGAACTAGAGAAAGAAGTGAATCCAAATGATGAGAGTCCTGATCCTGACCTTGCAGAAAAGCATCGCGAACTTCTTGATCTGATAGATGCAAGGCAGCGTATTGTTGATGGATTAAAAGACCAAATCGGTGACGCCGATCTGAAATTCCAAGGATTGAGCGCACGTCATATGTCTCTGCGAACCGAGTATGAGGTAGTCTTCAATCAGCATTTCAACATTCATTCTAATGTGCAGCATCATCCCTTGATACGTCTATCAATTGGCAAAGGTCGCTGTGAATTGTGTGGCGCTGAAGGGGAATCTATAGTGCGTGCGATAGAGGTTCGGTCCAAGTCCAATATCTGCCCGCTATGCAATAATGAGAATGTTGATGGTGCTGACGGTGCGGATTTACTAGTTCACTTGCAGAATATCGATACGGAGATAGGTAACGCTCAAAAAGAACTCGATTCACTAGTCCAAAAGAAACAACGCCTGCAACTAGAACAGGAGGCGGCGTTGGCGGATTTGAAGAGTGCCGTTGAGGAATTGTGTGGATTTGAACGTGCAAACGAGGATGCTCTGCAGCAATTGAACCGGTCTGACGGACAGCCTAGCGATTTGGATGTCGTTCTGGAAAAGTACAGACAGCAAATGGCTCTGTTAATAAAGAACAAACTGAACTGGTATGCCCGTAGGGATGAGAAGCGACGAGAGCTTGCCAAACTCCAGCATGAACTTGAGAGCAAGTACACAGCGGCAGAGATGGAATTCGTGCCGTTATTCAAGAATTTGGCCGGACATTTTTTAGGACTTGATCTAGATGTTCGACTGGAAACGCCGCGTTCGTCACCGGAGCTCAACTTGGTCTTGGAGATCACAGGATCAGAGCGTCGGCAACCACACCAATTGTCGGAAAGTCAGCGTTTCTTTGTTGATATAGCTCTAAGAATGGCTTTGTCACAGTATATGGCAGACCCTGCATCTACCTCCAGCCTGTTCATTGATACTCCTGAAGGCTCACTGGATATCGCCTATGAGAAACGTGCTGGTGACATGTTTGCTATTTACGTTAGCAATGGTCATCACATAATAATGACCGCAAACATCAACACCTCGCGACTGATCCAGTCATTGGCACAGCGGTGCGGGAGAGAAAAGATGGAGTTCTCGCCAATGACATCGTGGACGGAACTATCAGACGTACAGATAGCGGAAGAAGAAGCTTTCAAAGATGCATACACGGAGATCGACGCAGCATTCGCAAAGCATGAGGTGAGTCTCGGTGCTTAATCCGTATGCCACGTTTGATTGTCTAGCCATTGGAGTTCGTCTGCAAGACAGATACGGAAATGTCAGCGTGGGTGAATTCCACCTGTTTGCATACTTATCTTGCCTTCTTTCGCTTTATCGGAAGTGTCCAGCAAGTGAATGGCAATATAAGTTCATCAGCTCGCCTACTGGCTCACCGTTTAGCCAGGCGATTGCAGAAGTGATCGATGAGATGGAGAGACTCGGTCTGTTGGCGCATGACAACGAGATTGGTTTCTTGATTACAGATGCAGGTATGAAGATGCTCCAATCGTTGATTACTCTATCTACACTACACACACGCGAGGAGTTTATTGACGGAGCTTGTTCCAGCACTATGTCATTGCCGCCAGGACTCATAAAAACAGCTGTATCTCAAGAGACGTTTTTGCATAACGCAATTCACCTCAACTCGACCCGCTACTTGCTTCCGGATGGGCGAGTGAGTGAGATGTATGATGAGTTTGCTGCAATAAGCGAAGCCATTGGTGTTGATGTTCATGATCTTGCGGTTCCTGCCGTTATTTGGTTGAGCTATATGCTTGAGTGTTCTGGTGGTAAGAAGTATGCAAGTTAGGATGATGGGGAGTTTGCGGGTGTGAATAAACAAGGGTTGCTCCAATTTGCTCGTGGTCACTGGATACTCATGATCTATAAGGAGTGCGGCGATAACGGGATTGCTATCTACGAAGACTTGCTGGAAGCTTTGCATCGCATATATGAATATGTTGATCCGGAAATATGCGCTAGCCCGATAGTTATCTTCGCCAGTCTAAATAATGAACCCCTGGCATTCGATGGCCGGGTGCCACGGGATGTGGCTGATGCTACATTGCTCTCGAACATGGTCGATGCCCGCTCACCATTTACACTGCAAGCTCTCCCAAATGGTCGTTTCCTCTTGTGGGATGATTATGTTCCGAGTGTCGACGACCTTTCTCGGAGTTCCATCGTCTATAAATACACTAATGCGGGTGAACACTTCTTTGCAAATGGTCACAGCTCTGTATTCCCTTGTGAGTTAGGCTCGGGTTACTTGCCGATGTTCAAAGACGTGCGGGATGCACTTGAGCATTATTATGCTAAGAAGGCACGGCGGTCTACATGTACTCTATTGTCTGAAATCTGGCATGACCAAGACCGCCTGTTTCTAAGGAATGGGCCTGAAGATCATATGAGGGATTCGCTCTATAGCTTTCTTGACGGGCGCATCCGCGATGTTGAGGTAAATCCCGAGGAGAATGTTGACGCTATTACACCAAAGCCTGTTGACTTGAGGCTCAAATGGATGTTTTGTAATCGCACCGCCTTAGTTGAAATCAAATGGTTAGGTAAATCCAAGCACAGTGATGGACGAGATTCCGTTACATATACTGATGCAAGGGCGCGTGAAGGTGCTAATCAACTGGATGATTACCTTGAAAGGCACTGCCGCCGAAATCCTCTTCATTGGACACGAGGGTATCTAGTGGTATTCGATGCTCGTCGCGGTGCAAGGAACCACCTTGAGTATTCTGGGCGAGAGATCGTTTTTAGCCCGGAGTATCATAAGATTCGAGATGACTTTGCTCCTCCGATTCGTTTGTATTTGGAGCCAAAGCAAAGATGATAATTCCGCAAATTGTTGATGACTACCATTTGAGAGACCTTGACTACTCACGAGCTGTTGGGTCTGTAGACTTGGCGCGCCACAGGTGGTACTTTGTAAAGGAAGCCTTTTCCCCTTTCCTTGTGCGAGAAGCTCTCAAACATGCGAAATGCAAGAGCGGCGATGTCGTTGTTGATCCATTTTGCGGCAGTGGCACGGTGCCTTTAGTTGCCTCAGAGACAGGCATAGACTCCACAAGCCTTGAAGTAAACCCATTTCTTGCATTTGTGTCCCAAACTAAGTTGCTAAATGTAAGCCCAGTGGAATTAGAAGCAGCTAGTCATCATGTGTTTTACAAAGCAGAACGGGGAATGGAATCCCCTCTGGAGGGAATATCAACATTTTCTGAGGCATCAAAGAAACCGAAATGGCTCTTTAATGCCGAAGTCCTCAGAGCCTTTGAAGGTGGATGGAATGCCTCCGAAGAATTGGATAAGCCGGTAGGAGATATTTGTAGGCTTGCTCTGATAGGTGCAGCTATGGATAGCTGTAACGCTATCAAGGATGGTAAATGTCTTCGGTATAGACGTGACTGGAAGTATCGACGCTTCGGACATGATACATTCTTACGAGCATATGGTAAACGCATTTTTCAAATATCTGACGATTTAGCATGTTTGTCACTACCGGCTTCTAGTAGTATAAGATTGGGCGATTCCCGTCTAATGGAGGCAAACGCAATTCCAGAAGGCTTCAAGTTGTGCGTGACTTCTCCTCCATACTTAAACTCGTTTGACTATTCCGATGTGTACCGCCCAGAACTGTTTCTTGGCAAATTTGTAAGCAACAATGCCGAACTCACCACATTGCGTCTGAGCACGATTCGTTCGCACGTACAAGCCAACTGGAAGCATGCTGTAGAAACTGATTTTGGCTCACTATATAACGAGAGTTATAAGCAGATTGAGGAACGTGCTGAGTACCTATGGAACGACAAAGTGTTACCTATGATACCGGCTTACTTTGAAGACATTAAGCACATTTTGCAGAAGCTTAGATCGTTGGCAAGAGTCGATGCGAGTCTCTGGCTGGTCGTAGCAACGTCGGCATATGCTGGAGTCGAGATTCCCGTGGACTTAATCATTGCGGATATTGGTTCTAAAGTAGGCTGGCATTTGCGTGAAGTCGGAGTTCTTAGATACTTACGAACAACCAGCCATCATTGGCGAAAACGGCTGGGGGATGATTATCGAAAGAATCCGCTGTTAAGAGAGAGTGTTGTCGTATTTGATGCATCTCCAAGACGATGATTCACATAGCTTGGTACTTGTAGAGAATGACTAAACTACCTGAGCCAGAAAAGTTATGAATAAGCCAGCAGGGAATCCATTTCTCAACCGTCCGACCTCTCTGTGGTAGTCTGTGGCTTTGGCGAAGTATTCGGAATGACGCTGTGCAGATAGGACAGCCCTGGTGGCAGGTGTTGCCGAAACTGTTGACTACGATTGATTACACTGCACTCTCTTGGGGTATAGACTTGAGCCCCAAGGTGGTGTCAGAAGTGTTGTCGAACGGCCTTTATCTCTATACCCCCACATTTGGGGCAAGTTGTTGTCTTATAATTATGAGAGGATATCTTTGCTGATGACCAATTTTTTCGTGCTTTCGTCTTTTCGCACTTTCGCGAGAGGAAGGAATTGTAGATATAAATAAAACCGCTACCCCGTATTATGCGGGAAACGCATAATATGAGCTCTGAGAGCATTATTCACACTCCTTGTGAATAATGCGTAAAAACGAACTGCCCACGCTCAAAAATTCTGATTTCACGCTCAGTTCGTTTTGACTTTATGTTGATTATTACTCGTAATTACCGGTATCCCAAACGGACGAGAGTGTCTTTGCCATTTTTGTCCAGACGTTCTGAATGACAGGATCGCCGTTCTTCCTGGCACGGTTAATTCTAATCCTCACTTTTATCATATATTTTCCTCCGTCCTATCTAATATTATGCAAAGCGCGTGCCACGGGTCCAAGCATAATTAGCAGGAATGTGGGGCCAATTTGCAGAATTGTATCTTGAGGTGGTGACTATGGCTCATAAAGCGCGAGTAATCTGCCCTGCAAATGACGCCGAGATAAACCGTGAGATTATGCTTGTCGGAGCCGAAGAGGCCGGAATCCGGCATATGCTGCCTAAAGCGCAGCACTTTCTGGTCAAGCTGGAAAATGTGCGTCTCCCCATCGCACATATCCTCAAAGAAGCGTTCTTATCCGCCGGTGGAGATGCCGCCATCAACAAAGATGTCATAGTGGCCAAGGTCGCCAATTCCGACATGATCCTGATGGGCACGCGAAAGCAGTTTCACTATGTCCTGCGCTCATTGCTGGAACAGGGATTCGGCAGCAAGGAAATTGCCGCTGAGATCGAGTCGGCGATAAGGCACTTCGATACCACGCCCATCGTGCCCACATCTGCATTTGCCATAGACTCAAAGCTCGTCGAAATGTTCAGCAAAATCGGCTCCAAGACTCTGGTGATGGGCATCCTCAACCTCACACCGGACTCATTTTCAGATGGCGGGCGATTTTCCGACGTGGAATCTGCTGTCGATGCAGCCGTAAAGATGGTCGAAGACGGTGCGGATATCATAGACGTGGGCGGCGAGTCCACCCGACCGGGTTCGGACGCCATAACCGCCGATGAAGAAATCGTGCGCGTGGTCCCCGTCATCAACAAAATCGCCGCCAGGGTCAATGTGCCGATCTCCATAGACACATATAAGGCCGAGGTCGCGGAAGCCGCACTGGACGCGGGGGCGCATATAGTAAATGACATCAGTGCTGCCACATTCGACCCGGATATGCCCGCGCTGCTTGCAAAAAAGCAGTGCCCGGTAATCATCATGCACATCAAAGGCTCGCCCAAGAATATGCAGATCGACCCGCAATATGACGACCTGCTCGGCGAGGTGCATGGCTTCCTGCGTGACCGAATGAGTGCGCTTGTCGAAGCAGGAGTAGATGAGAGCATGATTATAGTCGATCCAGGAATTGGTTTCGGCAAGACTGTCGATCATAACCTGGAGCTGATGCGCAGGCTGCGTGAGTTCACATCCATAGGCCGCCCGATATTGGTCGGCACATCGCGCAAAAACACTATCGGCAAGGTGCTGGGTGATCTGCCCGTCAACGAACGTCTGGAGGGCACTGCCGCAACTGTCGCTATCTCTATCGCGAACGGTGCGGATATTGTGAGGGTCCACGATGTTAAAGAGATGGCACGTGTGGCGAGGATGTCAGACGCGATTGTGAGGAAGTAGCAAAAATGATACTCTTTCACCATCGCCGATGTGATCGTGGAAAGGCAAACGGCTTTACGCAAGCTTCTCGTGCTATCTCTGAGAATAATTCTAGTATTTGAAATCGTGTATTATCCATCCAACATGCAACCTCATGGTCGTTGATACAATAAAAGCTATAGCCATCTTGCTCACTTCCTAAGTGGATCGCGCCTGATTTACATGCATCTTCGTATCTGGATCGAATAGCTCGCAACATATCCACAATTACATCCATCCGATCACGCCATTTGACGTTCTGAAGGAAAGCTTTTCCTTTTGCACAAGTTAAAACAGTTCCATCACGTGCGCGAAGGCAACCTGTGTTAATTGCTGTAATTGTATCTGATATTGCTCTATCAAAAGACTCCATTGAGCCTTCTTGCATAAACACGTCCTGAAAAGCAGGTCTGTCAAAACATACCGCGAAAAAGTTTATAATTTCGTTGTCTGTAATTCCAGACACTGATTCCTCTGAATTACATTCGATTGCCATATGAGCTGCTTTTTCTGAAAGCCGTTTCCATTCTTGCAGAAGCCCAACTGTATAACGCAATTCATCGTTATCAATCAGCTTTGCACATGTTTGGCACAACCAGATTCCATTATCAGATGCACAACGTTCCTCTTTGCTTAAACGCACATCATATCGTGGTCCTTTTGTTGAAGCAGCCGTAATATGGGCAGCCACCCCAACGTTAATAGATTTACCAGGATCATCTTGTGGCCCGCTAGTTGGCTTGCGGCAATTTGGATTTGAACAACGCATTCCAACTCTGTGTGCTAACAAATCTTTCGTGTCCGACGGAAAATCATCTCGTGCCATACATATTCTCCACCCAGATATTTTTCACTATAATATCACATCTATATACACCAATAGCAATATATATTTGCATGTTTTTTAGCCGCTCGTATTAACGTCAACATCCTGGAATCACACATAAAGCAGTCTATTTAGCAAACCAGACATTCAACTGCTCCGCCACAGCTCGAAAAGTAGTCTCCAGAGTGAATATATCGCTGTGGAGGGCATTTTCTATCTCTATTTTAGGTGAATTTAGAACTCGGCAAAATGCAGAAATTTCAGGCAAATCTCTCGACCCGAACAACACCAGTGTATTCCCGGCATTGTCCGGTTTCCATGTAGGAATATCTTTCAGAACACTCCTGAGCACGCTCATGGAGCCGTTGCACACACGATAACTGCGTGTGGCTTTGAGCACTTTGTATGTCTGGTCCCTGAAACAGTCCGCTGCTGCCGGTGAGATACCTATCGCATAATCCGCCGAGCTTATGAGCGCCAGTCTGCCGCCAAGCGAATGTCCCACTGCAGCCACTTTGCCAAAAGAGCGGCAGTATGCGATTGCAGCTTCCATGTCGTCAAGGATTCCGACACCAAAGTCACTCGGGTTCTCGCCATGCCCGCTCAAGTCTATTGAGCAGACTCTCAGACCCGCCTCGGCAATCCTCCATGCAATCCCCAACACTTCTTCCTTGCAGCCGCCATAACCGTGAGCAAGCACCACACTTGCCGACGGATCTTTGGGTATAATAAAAATAGCAGGAATATAGTATCCTCCCGCTGGTATGCGCATTCTTTCTATCTTCATCATTTCTTAGTCCATATCCATCACACACAACACTTTCTTGGGCTTGAGGACCCTGCTTCCGTCCAAATCCACCACTTCACCTATTGCCAACAACTCGCCGTCGAAAGATAGAGCGCGCACGGTTTTGCCGGTCTCATGTTCATCGCCAATGACAGCCGGCCGGCCATATCTGATGTCATCCGCACCTTGATCAGATAATGTAACAGACGGCATCTCACAAAGAGCCGTGTTGATATCAGTGACCAAACTGTCCAAGCGACCTTCGTCTTTAGCTGTATAAAGCTGGTCAATTGTCACTGCGTTCTCGATAGTAAAACTGCCGACCCTGGTCCTCTCAAGCGCCGACATATGCGCACCGCAGCCTAGCGTGTCACCAATATCGGAGCAGAGCGTGCGGATGTATGTCCCGCTGGAGCACTTTACACGTATCCGAGCCTGCGCGAGTTTACCTGCAGTGAAGTCCAGCAGATCGATTGAATGGATGGTTACCTGGCGTCCCTTACGCTCGACGCTTTTGCCCTGGCGTGCAAGTTTGTATAATCTTTGGCCTTCATGTTTGACAGCAGAGACCATCGGAGGAATTTGTGTGATCTCACCGACAAATGACTTGATTGCACTTTCCAACGCTTCACGGGTCACGGAAGATGCGTCAGTCTCTGATATTATGGTGCCTGTGGAGTCTTCAGAATCCGTGGACTGACCGAGAACCATTTCTGCGATATACTCTTTGGTCGTGCCCATGAGGTATTCGACAAATCGCGTGGCCTTGCCGAGGCAGACTACAAGCACACCCGTCGCCATAGGGTCGAGAGTTCCTGCGTGCCCCACCCTTTTCTGGCCGAAAATACGCCGGATGTCATAAACAACATCGTGGGAAGTCGGGCCGCTCGTCTTGCGGATGTTTACGACCCCGTCCATTTCAAGACCTCAGCCACAATCGCTTTTTTTGCATCTTCGAGCGAGCCATCATAATGGCAGCCCGCCGCCGCAACATGCCCGCCGCCGTCGAATACCTTTGCTATCCGGTTCACATCAACACCGTCACGCGAGCGCAGGCTTATCCTGATCGAATTCGGTTTCGTCTCGCGGAAAAGAATGGCTACTTTCGGACCCTTGACGGCCGTGACATGGTTTACTATGGAGTCAGTGTCGGCATCGGTTGCTCCGAGGTCGTCTAGGTCTTTGCGGGTGATTGACGCCCAGACCACCTGCCCGGACTCATCGGTCTCAAGTGATGTCAGCGCCCTGCCCAAAAGTTTTGCCGATCTCAACGGTCTGCTTTCATACACTTCACGCGCAATGACAGAGGGCTGTGCGCCGAGTGACTGCAGGTGCGCCGCTATCTCGAACGTCCTGGCTGTCGTGTTTGCGAACCTGAATGCGCCTGTGTCAGCTATCAGGCCGGTAAGGAGTTGTGTGGCAGCCGTCTTGTCGATCTCGACATCATTTGCGTCGAAAAATTCAGCCATAACTTCTGCAGTCGAGCTGAGGCTTCTGTCGACCACACGTATATCGCCGAACTCGCCGTTTGGAACATGATGGTCGATGCAGGCAGTCTGCTTTGCGCTGGAGATGGCCTCGCTAGCCGTCCCAATGCGCTTGAGACCCTCACTGTCTACGAGCACGCCTATGTCGAAGTCGCGCCTGTCTGTCTGGGTAAGCACACTGTCTGACTCGGGAATGAATTGGTAATTGTCCGGCACACCGTCCTCGGAAAGGACGACTACGTCCTTACCGATCCGCCGGAGAATATGCGCCAGAGCGAGCGCACTGCCGAGTGTATCGCCGTCGGGACGCTGGTGGCATGCAAGAACGAAAGAGGTGCCTTTTGTAAGGCGCGTCCAAGCGTCTCTAAGAGTGTTCTTCGCTATCATGCTTGATTTCTTCCAAAAGCTCGAATATCCTGATGCCCTTGTCAACGGATGTGTCGAGCTTAAACTCGATTTCGGGCAGAGTCTTCATGTGAATACGTTTGCCCAATGCCTGGCGCACAAAGTGCTCGCCCTTTTTTAATATTGCCATATTCGCGCTGCGTTCCTCATCTGTTCCTAATACGCTGACGAACACCCGCGCGTGCCGCAAATCAGGCGTGATCTCGGCGTCGGTAACTGTCACAAACCCTAAACGGGGGTCTTTGAACTCACGGCGGAGTATATCACTTATCTCCTCTTTGAGAAGACCTTGTATTTTTTCCTGGCGTGTAGTCATTATATATGGCCTCCTTTCGAGACCGGATTTTATACGAACTGTAAATCGGATTCGACCACTTCGCACAGTGGGTTGGACTCGATCAGGTCCATGATCTTGTTGAGCATGCTGTTGACCAACTGCTGCTCATTGCTCACGCATGCAAATGCGAGCTCGGCACGCCTGTGCGAATCGAGATGGCCAACTTCGGCGGCAGATATGTTAAATTTATTGCGGATCGTGTCCAGCAGGCTCTTGATGACCTGGCGTTTGTCCTTGAGCGTGTCGCTGCCGGGAACGGACAGGTCAACAGTGAGAATCCCTATAACCATATCACTCACCAAATTCAAAATGCCCGGCATGCCCATCGGACGCCGGGCAAAATATCAAATATAAAAAATCAATCACTAAATGGCGCGCGCGATCTGTTTCTTTGTAAATGCCTCTATGATATCGCCTACCTGATAGTCATTGAAGCCATCGGTCCTGATACCGCACTCATAACCCTGAGCCATCTCTTTGACTTCATCTTTGATGTGGCGCAGTGAGTCGAGTTTGCCCTCATATACCACTTCATTGTCCCGACGGACTCTGACGCCTTCGTTTCGCACCACACGCCCGTCTGTCACATAACAGCCTGCAACAAGACCCTGGTTGGGTATGCGGAATGTGGCTCTGACTTCGGCCTCACCCAATTTGACCTCTTCAAAGACCGGCTCAAGCAAACCAGCCATAGCGCCTCTTACATCCTTGGTAAGCTCATAGATGACGTTGTATGTCCTGATCTCGACATGCTCCGCCTCAGCCATTCTTGCCGCATCGGGCAATACCTTAACATTGAAACCTATTACGATTGCATTTGACGCCGTCGCCAGCAGTATGTCGGACTCATTTATGTTTCCAACGCTGGAGTGGATTATCTCAACGCGGACTTCTTCATGCTCAATTTTGAGCAGTGACTGCCTGACAGCTTCTTCGGAGCCCTGCACGTCGGCCTTCAGGACAACACCGAGCTTCTTTACCATGCCCTCTTGAATATGTTTATAGAGGTCTTCGAGTGTGATTTTGCTGGTAGCAGTAATACGCTCCTGACGTGCTTCCGCAACACGTTTTTCCGCAATGGACCGGGCTTCTTTGTCGTCCTTGGCGGACTCAAGCTTGTCACCGGCCTGAGGAGCAGTCGATAGACCCAGAATCTCAACAGGAGTGGAAGGGGTCGCCTTTGTGATGCGCTCGCCTTTGTCATCGAACATGGCTTTGATCTTGCCATATGCCTCACCCGCAACCACCGAAGCTCCAATTTTGAGTGTGCCGCGCTGGATAAGGACAGTGGCGACAGGTCCTCTATGCGGATCGACCTGAGCCTCGATCACGCTGCCCTGCACCTTGCTTGCAGATACCTCCGCCTGAAGATCCCCCATCTCCGCGACAAGCAGTATCATCTCAAGCAGTTCATCGATACCCTGACCCTGCTTGGCGGCTGTCTTCACGACAATTGTGTCGCCGCCCCATTCCTCGGGCATCAGTTCGTGCTCCATAAGCTGCTGCATGGTGCGCTCAATATTAGCTTCAGGCTTGTCTATCTTATTTATGGCCACGATTATCGGCACATTGGCCGCCTTGGCATGGTCGATCGCTTCAACCGTCTGAGG
The DNA here is from genome assembly GCA_021371935.1 of bacterium. Classification (NCBI taxonomy): domain Bacteria; species bacterium. The sequence goes on along the minus strand of JAJFVF010000007.1, from coordinate 82,975 downwards.
CATAACAGCATCATCTGCCGCAACAACCAATACGGCTATATCCGTCACGCTTGCGCCCCTGGCCCTCATTGCTGTAAACGCTGCATGACCCGGAGTATCCAGGAAAGTGATCTTCTTTCCTTTCCAATCAACCTGATATGCGCCGATATGCTGCGTGATCCCGCCGAACTCCTGCTCCGTGACGTTTGTGCGGCGTATCGCATCGAGCAGAGTGGTCTTGCCATGGTCAACATGCCCCATAACCGTGATTACAGGCGGCCTCGGCAGCATCTTGCTTGCATGCTTTGACTTGGGCTGAGGTGCCAGTTTAGCCGGTTTCTGCTCACGGGCTTCCTTTTTAGCGACGACCTTGACCGAGTATCCCCACTTCTCCGCCACCTTGCCTGCCACATCCGCGCCGATCTGCTGGTTCACACTCGCAAGAATGCCCATCTCGACAAGCCGTTTTTGAACATCGGCTGCATTTACTGAAAGCGCATCCGCCAATTCTCTGACGGAGAGCGACTGAGGTATTTCAACCGTTTTGGCCTGAGCAATGACACCCTTATCCTGGGATATCATCTCCTTAACAGTCTGGGCTGTGGAGGCGTCGAGGACCGCAGACCCACTTGCGGCCTCTACGCCCAAATCCTTCAGGACGGCGAGCAGGTCGCTATTGTTGATCCCCAGGTCCTTTGCGAGTTGATGCACTTTGATCTCGCTCATATTTTGTCCACCTCCGATTTAGTGTTATTAGATGTAAGAAATAAGAAGAATGATAATATGGCAACGAGAGGGGAAGCCGCGAGGATAAGAGTGGATTAATGACTAAAGAACACGAAATGTCAGTGTTATTCAGCTTCCATAGACCATATCCCCATCATCACGATATTTCCCGTCATTGCTCTTCTTCCACCAGTTTGTCTAAGTAAATTACGCCCAAAACTTGTATTAGAGATTGCACTATAACATATACGGATTCTATGCTGAGAAGTGCAATTCACTTAGCGTAAATTGCTTAGTTCTTCCTTTAAGCGCTCAGGAATCTCACACCTGAGCGCTCTAGCAAGTTTATTTGCCTTAATGGCCGACCTTGTGCACTCGACTGCCCCGCACAAATATGCTCCCCTGCCCGGCATCTTGCCGCTTGGATCAATTACAACGTCGCCTGCAGAGGTGCGAACAATCCTTATGAGCCGCTTCTTTTCGGAAGATTCGCGGCAAGACACACAAGTCCTGATCGGAACCTTGCGCTCATGACTTGCCATTTATTCTTCGGCAACTCCCTCAGGCTCATCCACCTGCTCTTGCAAATCAGGCTCGGCAACCACTGCCGACTCATCTTCCAGTCCCTCGCCCGTAAGCTCAGCCTTGGCCAGTTGAGACTCACTGCGAATATCTATCCGCCAACCGGTGAGCCTGGCTGCAAGCCGAACATTCTGGCCGGACTTGCCTATCGCAAGTGAAAGCTGGCTGTCCGGCATTATGACCAGAGCAGTCTTGCTCTCCTCATCACACTTCACAGAAATCGACTTGGCCGGAGAGAGCGCCTCGCCGATAAATTTCTCAATATTCTCGTTCCAACGAACGATATCAATCTTTTCACCATACAGTTCGTTGACGATCGACTGCACTCGGGCACCTCTGTGACCTACACATGCGCCCATAGCATCGACCTTTTCGTCATTGGAACTGACTGCGACTTTAGTTCGAGCGCCAGGCTCACGCGCGACCGACTTGATCTCGACGATCCCCTCGGATATCTCAGGCACTTCAAACTCAAAGAGCCGCCTTATCAGGCTGGGGTGTGTCCGCGACACAACGACCTGTGGACCCTTGGGTGTGCGTCTGACCTCCAGCACATATACCTTCAGCCTGTCATTAAACCTGTATGGCTCATTGGAGACCTGTTCGGCAGGCGGCAGCAATGCTTCGATCTTGCCCAGATTGACGAACACATTCCTCTGCTCGCGGCGGCTGACAGTGCATGTGAGCACCTCGCCGACCCTGTCGCCGAACTCCTCATATACTCTCTCACGCTCGGCTTCACGGATCCTCTGGACCACAACCTGCTTCGCAGTCTGTGCAGCTATCCTGCCGAAGTTCTCCGGTGTGACCTCGATCTCGATCGATTCCCCGATTTTTACATCCGGGTCATATTGACGCGCTTCATCGAGAGTGATATCGGTGTGTTCGTTTACGACGTTCTCGACCACGTCTTTTTCGCAGTAGACGTGAAAACCGCCCTTTGACGAGCTGACGCGCACACGTATATCACCCGTGGTCGCGTAATTCTTCTTATACGCGGTCTCGAGCGCGGATTCTATAGCTGAAAGCAATACCTCGAGAGGTATCTCTTTCTCTCTTTCGATTTGTCGGAGAGCATCCAGGAAATCTGCATTCATTAGCTGTTTTTTCTCCTGATACCTTGGCAAACGCAAAAGAGTGGGCGAAACTCCCACTCTTACAACGTCGCCAACCAGTTCTAATACAGTATATCAGACGCCACTGCCTTTTGCAAGACCAATACGAGTGTATGTCAAATCTACAGAATTTGTATTGAGGGTTTCACCCTCAAACTCCTGACCAGAGACTCTGTCTCTGGACTCTGCAAGGAAACCCGGTTTCCTTGACCTTCTGACCCGAAGTTGGATACCCCCTGCAGGGGGTATCCAACTTCGCTATGGGGGTCCAGGGGCCACTTGGCTCCTGGCGGGATCCAAGGGCAGCGCCCTTGGTTGGAAGATTGGGGGCAAAGCCCCCATCTCAACTCTCTGATTATATGACATGCTTTTGCAAATGCCTAAGTGGTAAGTTTGACTATAGGGTAAATAGCCATTATAATAAAGCCGGTGATCCGGGGTAGTTCAATGGCAGAACAACGGCCTTTGGAGCCGTGAGTCTTGGTTCGACTCCAGGCCCCGGAACCACCATTAATTTTTAATTTGGTATTTTGTATTTAATATTGATTATTGTTGTTTTGTTGTATCGAGACATCCTTGTCCCGATACATTTTGCTATATGGAGGTGCGTTTCGTGAGAATGTTCCTCCGAAAAAACTGAAGACTGACGACCGCCGACCGGACTTATTGAGGACATCTTGAAAAACGACTGGGAAAACCCTGAACTCATTCATCGCAGCCGATTGCCCGCAAGAGCTAATATATTCCCCTACCCCGACAGGACCAGTGCAGCCGCCGGTGACCGCGAAAAGTCACCATGGTTCGTGCTCTTGAACGACAAATGGAAGTTCAATTATTCCCATAACCCGCAGTCCGCACCCGCTGACTTCTTTGCCGAGGGCTTCGACGCAGCCTCATGGGATGAGATCAGTGTGCCTGGTAATTGGCAGATGCAGGGCTATGGTCATCCGCATTATACGAATGTTATGTATCCGTTCCCGGTCGACCCGCCGCATGTTCCGACTGATAACCCCACCGGCTCATGCCTGCGCAATTTTGATATACCCCATGAGTGGTCAGACATGGAGATATTTCTGTGGTTCGAGGGAGTCGACTCGGCTTTTTACGTTTGGGTGAACGGAGTCGAGGTCGGGTTCAGCAAAGGAAGCAGAATTCCGGCCGAGTTCGATATCACCGAGCATGTCCGCACAGGCAAAAACACTATAGCTGTTCGGGTAGTCCAGTGGTCCGACGGCAGCTATTGCGAAGACCAGGACATGTGGTGGCTGAGCGGTATATTTCGCGATGTGTATCTCACAGCCGTTCCAAAAACGCATATTTGGGACATATCCGTGCGCACCACATTCGATAATGACTATCGCGATGCCATACTGAGTCTGACTTGCGATGTCAAAAATTATTCCAATGAGTCAGCTGGCGGTTTTAGTCTTGATGCGACTTTGCTCGACGACACGAACAGAGAGGTTGCCGCCTGCTCGGAGCGCCTTAGTGTCGGCAAGAATGGAAATACGCGCATACACTCCGATATGTCTGTCACCAAACCCAGTAAGTGGTCCGCGGAGACGCCATATCTGTATACTCTGCTCGTCACTCTCAAAGACAGCAGCGGGAATGTGGTCGAAGTGACTCCGGTGAATGTTGGATTCAGGCAGGTGGAGATCAAGAGTGGTATCTTCTGCATTAATGGTGCGCCGATCAAGATCAAAGGCGTAAACCGCCATGAGTTTCACACAGACCGTGGTCGGGCGGTGCCCATCGAGGCTATGATCGAAGACATTCTGCTGATGAGAAGGCATAATATCAACGCTGTGCGCACCTCGCACTACCCGGACGACCCGCGCTGGTATGATCTGTGCGACTATTACGGCATCTATCTGATTGACGAGTGCGACCTAGAGACGCATGGGTTCGTCTATATGCCCGAATGGCGCGGCAATGTGGCGGATAACCCGGAATGGAAAAGCGCATGCGTAGATCGAATGGTGCGAATGATCGAGCGCGACAAAAACCATCCGTCGGTAATCATGTGGTCGCTGGGAAATGAGTCGAACCTGGGCTGCAATCATAAGGCTATGGCCTCAAAAGCCCGAGAACTCGACCCTGCCCGACCAATCCATTATGAAGGCGATTACAAGCTCGAATTGGCTGATGTATACAGCCGGATGTATGCTCATCTGGATGATGTGATAAAGATAGGTAAGGGTGAGTATGAGATCGAGGGTGCGCATCACGATTATAAGGCAATGCCATTTATACAGTGCGAATATGCCCACGCGATGGGAAACGGTCCCGGCGGTCTCAAAGAGTATTGGGATGCTTTTTATGCATATCCGCGACTGATGGGCGGTTTTATCTGGGAGTGGTGCGACCATGGGATCAGGCGGCACACTGATGATGGCATCGAGTATTTTGCCTATGGCGGAGACTTTGGCGACCAGCCGAACGACGGCAACTTCGTCTGCGATGGACTTGTCTTTCCCGACAGGAGACCCTCTCCCGGCCTGATCGAATATAAGAAGGTAATCGAACCTGTGAGAGTCGATCCGGTCGACCCAGAATCGGGCCGATTCAGGATCACAAACCTCTATGACTTCAGCTCACTGGACCATCTGGCGCTGACATGGTCAGTCGAATGTGACGGTAGACCAGTTCAAAATGGTAAAGCCGAAATTCCGCACGTTGAGCCTCATGAGTCCGCAGATATCGCACTTAATTATGATACGCCAAAGTCAGGTGAGTGTTGCCTGACTATGTCATTTGCGCTGGCATATGATGAAATATGGGCTGAGTGCGGGCACGAAGTGGCATGGGCACAATTTAGACTGCCTGTCAGCGCTAAAAGGGGATTTAAATCCCGGACCATCTCCTCGACGGCAACGCTGGGTCTACATGAGAGTGATACTCTCATCAAAGTCACTGGAAGCGACTTTGAAATAACATTCGACCGAATCCATGCAATAATCAGTGACTGGCGGCATAATGGCAAAAAGCTTCTCAATTCGGGACCCAGGCTCAACTTCTGGAGAGCGCCGATAGATAACGACAAGATTTGGGTCGATTCCTGGCATAATGCTGGTTTGCACCTGCTCCAGCATCGGGTCAAGTCAGTTGAGATCAGTCAGCCGGAGCCGGGTATTGTCAGGATTCATGCCGGGGTGCGAATTGCACCGCCTGTATATGACCGCGCGTTTGAATGTGAGTATACGTATACCATCAACGGCGACGGTGAGATTATCATAGACATACACGGCAAGCCGATAGGCGACTGGCCGGATACTCTGCCGAAGATTGGTTTGCAGATGACCATTCCGAGCGATATGGACCAGGTCACTTGGTTCGGACGTGGACCGGGCGAATGCTATGTTGACACGAAACAGGCCGGACGTTTCGGGCTGCACTCGATGAGTGTAGACGATCTCTATACGCCCTATGTTTTCCCTCAGGAAAACGGCAGCCGCACGGATGTGAGCTGGGTAACTCTAACAAACACACGCAGCGAGGGACTCACAGCAATTGGTGATCCAACACTTGACTTCAGCGCACACTATTTCACTACGGCAGATATTGATAATGCACGACATACATATGAGCTTGTTCCGCGAGATGAGATTACACTTAATCTTGACTACCGACACAACGGCATCGGCTCTGCAAGCTGTGGACCCGGCCCATGGGAGCAGTATCTGCTCAGACCGTGCGAATTCAGTCTTTCAATAAGACTGATTCAAAAATAGCGGAGAGCAATTCAGGTTTCATATATCCGCACATGCCGATTCAGCCAAGAGATAATCAGCCTACAAACGGTGTGTAGTCTTCAGCGTCTCAATATGTTTCAGCGCCTCAGCGGTTCTGAAATATCAACGTATGGTTCACAGCAGATTCCTCACATTCGTTCGGAATGACTTGATATTATCCGATGAACTGCATTTGAAATGACTGCTGTTTTGCTGTCGGTTTCCGCAATCCGATATTGCAAGTATCTGCTTCGGAAGCGATCAGATATCGCGTCCGAACATACATTTCACATCTCACTTCTCACATCTCACTTCCATCTAAGCAATATATTGCTCGACAATCGGACGTTGTGTTGTTACTGTTGACAATCGCGACTATAATAATCCATAATCATAACAATCTGTTTTTTATATAGGTATATTTGGGTATCTCTCAGGCGGATACTCGTGTATCTGTGACAATTCCGGCAACACTCGACTTTTGTTCTCGATGCCGAGTTACAACATTTTAGGAGGAGGTGTCCTCATGGCCGAAGAAAAACCAGGACCACGACGCGGATCTGTCGGCGCAAAGAAAATTTCGGAGGCTCATCGCGGCTCACATGAACACGATCAATCAGGCGGGTTCGCCGCAAACCCTGAACTCGCCAAACAGGCCGGACGTAAAGGCGGTGAAGCAGTCAAAAAGAAATATGGACCGCAATTCTATCGAGAAATTGGCAAGAAGGGTGGAGAAACAGTAAAACAGGAACGCGGGTCAGAATTCTACGCCGAAATCGGACGCCGTGGCGGAGAAATGCGCAGCACAAGAATGAAAGAGAAGATGGCACAAGAGCAAAAACAACAGAAAAAGAAATAGCTCTATGTCCGGATCATTGAAGACGTCTTGAAGAGCGCATCGAATCGTCTATCGTGCGCTCTTCATCTTTGTCTCTCATACCTGTGCATGCCGTATACCTGAGCACAGGCACCCAAGACCATCACCAACATAGAAACAATAAACACCGTATGCATCGAAATTATGTCACCCTGCACCAGCGCCGCACTGATGAATGGCACACTGATGCCGCGGATTCCCATCAGACTGGCGAAAACACCCTGATATAACGTCACTTTGTCGGCGGGAGCATAGTGCAAAATGCTGTTGAAATACGCCAGCTCAAGCCCGGCATTTGCGACCCCACCGATTATGCATGTGGGTATCAGCATCCAGGTCTGCGTGGCAAACAGATAGTTGATCGGAATGATGCAAAACAGAAACGTGCAGATGCTCGATACCGCAGCAGGTCTTTTTCTATCGACATACGGTCCCCAATAGAAATAGGCTCCCGTTGCCACTACCAGACCTATTACCGTGTATACGGACGCCCAGCGAGTATCGACATGCAGCACATCCACTTGGTAGATCGAGTATATGGGTATGGCAAACAAATTCGCAGCGCCGAATATAAACACGCCGCCGCAAAACCATCTGTATGCATGGTCCTGTCGCAGCGCCCGTACCGCATCGACTATCATATGCAAAAAACTCTCAGATGACCCGGTGATGACCGCCGAACTGGATATTCGATAAAAACACAATGCGGAAATTATCCCGAAAATCCCAGCAACCGGAAAGACATATCGATAGCTTATGACCTTTAGTACAGGTCCGGCAATTGCGGCGACAATTATGGTTGTAATGACAATGCACACGCGCACATAGGACATGATCCGAACGCGGTCGCTGTCAGGATATATCTCCTTCATAAGCACGGAATATGCGGGACCGGGGATTGTGCTGATGATCCAGAATAATGAGATGATCGTGACAAACGACCAGGAATCTGTCGTGAAGAATACCAGCAGGAGCAGAGTTCTACAGATAATACCCGGCCAGACTGCAAACTTCATTGCAGACCGGCCTTTCATCATATGGGCCCAGTAGAGCGAGAGGATGCTGCCAGCGGTGGGCACAGCCGAAATTATGCCTATCTCAAATATGCTCGCCTTGAGCTGTTCGCGAGCGATGATTGCGATGAAGGGGACTGTAAGCCCCGACATAACGGAACCCAAAATGCCTGTCCAGGCATCTTTCTTATAAGAATCCCGCACCTTCGGCGGCACCCTGTTTTGCAGGAACACAACTAACCTCAAAACTATGGCTCGCCCCCATCTTGCCGGGGCGAGCCGATCTATTACGGTTCGGTTGTTCGGTGTCTATGCTATAGATTTACCTGCTTTATAGTTTCGATTCCTTCTATTTTTAAGATTTTTTCCAACACCTTTGCAGGGATTTCCGAGTCCACATTCAGGACCATTATCGCGGTCTCACCGGGTTTCTTGCGCCCTACGAACATGCTTGCGATGTTTATACCCTCATTGCCCAGGAGAGTACCAACGTTGCCGATAACTCCCGGCTTGTCTGTGTGCCTTGAAACCAGCACAACGCCTTCGGGGATCAGGTCCATCGGATAGTCGCCCATCTTCACCACGCGCAAGTCTTTGGCCCCGAAGAGCGTGCCGCCGACTTCATAGATGCCCTTATCAGTTTTCATGCTGATCGTGAGCAGAGATGCATATTCCCCGCCTTCGGGTGATTTGCTTTCGACCACGTCCAGCCCTCTCTGTTTCGCCATCAGAGGAGCATTGACTGAGTTGACACTCTCTCCCAAAGCCGGTCTCAACAGCCCGACCAGCACGCTTCGAGTGATGGGACCCACTTCATATGAGGCAAGCTCACCGCCATATTTGATCGTGATCTGCGACGGCCTACCTTCAATCGTCTGCACCGCCAAAGAAGCCATCTTCTCCGCAAGCGGCAGGAACGGCGCAACTGCCGCCAGCACCTCTGATGAAAGCGCCGGCATATTTACTGCACTCCTTGCCGACCTGCCCTGGAAGACGTCCACAATCTGTTCGGCCACATCAATGGCAACATTCGTCTGTGCTTCTTTTGTCGATGCGCCGAGGTGCGGAGTGGTCACCACATTCGGCAGCGAGAAAAGTTCGTTTGCAAAGTCCGGCGGCTCGGAAATATATACGTCCAGCGCGGCTCCGGCACATTTGCCGCTCTTCAAAGCATCGGCAAGCGCAGCATCGTCGATGATTCCGCCGCGAGCACAGTTGACAATGCGCACTCCATCTTTCATCATCTCGAATTGCTTCGCACCAATCATACCTAGAGTGTCTTTATTCTTCGGCAGGTGCAGCGAGATGTAATCACCGCGCTTGAGACAATCTTCGAGTTCGACGAGTTCAACACCAAGAGATTCGGCTGCTTCAGCGCTGATGAACGGATCATACGCGATCACTTTCATCCCAAATGACTGGCAGCGCTTTGCCACTTCCTGACCTATCTTGCCCAGACCCAGAATGCTCAGTGTCTTTTTGTAGACCTCATTGCCGACATACTTACTGCGGTTCCACTCCTTCTGGGTCATGGAAGAGTATGCCTGCGGGATATTTCGTGACAGCGCAAGGAGCATGGCGACAGTAAGCTCGGCGGCAGCTATCGTGTTGCCTCCGGGGCTGTTGACCACGATCACGCCCTTTTCAGTGGCGACCGGAACGTCCACATTATCGACCCCAACTCCAGCGCGGCCAATGATCTTGAGTTTCTTTGCCGACTCCAGAATTTTCGCGGTGACTGTGGTGCCGCTGCGGATTACCAGGCCGTCATAATCACCTATAATTTTACAAAGCTCGTCTTCCGACAGGCCGGTGTTTACATCAACATCGGCAACTTGCTTTAGAATATCGATACCTTCTTTGGCCAGCTTGTCGCTGACAAGAACCTTAGGCATAGTCAAGCCTCCTCATTGCGGTTTGCACGACTGCACAATTCTACCAATGAAACTCTTAGACATTTGCCTTAAGAAAACCTTCGCATCTTAGTTAAAAATCAGGGGTTGTTTATGGGCAAGAATGCCTAGGAAGATCGGTCGGGGGCAAGAATAACCCCGACCATCGTATTTTCTGGATATCGTCTGTTAAAGTGCTATAGATTCGAGTTCGACTTTTGCGCCCTCGTGCGACGGGTCGAGCGTGAGAGTGGTATCAAACTCCTGTTTAGCCATAGTGTAGTTTTTCTCGCGCAGATATACTCGCCCGAGTCGGAAGTGAGCCTCTGCATTATTCTGATCCATCTCGATTGACTTTTTGAGGTAGACCTTGGCCATGCCCAACTGATTGGCCTCAGCGCACCGGATACCTTTATCGAAGAACCCGGCACTTGTGGAGCATTCTTCATTTGATGATACGCCCGACTGCTTTGCCAGAGCCGCTACTATCGCGTCTCTGACTGGAAAATCATTAAACGAAAACAGCACATAGCCCTGCAGACCGGCTTTTCTGACCGCGGCTATCTGGCGGAGGATATTCGATGTGCTGTTGTTGTGCAAATCGACGCCCACATAGGTCGGCCTGCCGTTTCCCCATTTGGCAAAACCCTTCAGCCAGAGCCTGAACTGAGCGGCCATATCGGCTTTGTTTTCCCTGCGATAGTTCATAGGCACGGCAGCATCTATCAGCCCGCCGTTTAACCAATTGCACCAATTCTGACAGGTCCGCTTGCAGGCCGCATTGTCCGTAAAGGTCGGCATGCAGTCTCCCCAGGCTATGGTTGCAGCGGTAATTGTGAGGTTCGGCTTGACGGCATGAACACGTGAACGGATCACACTCACCAACTCAGTCACCTGATCCATCCTCCAGCGCAGCCATTTCGGGTCATCGGGTTTGGGTCTGCACTGCGTGCCATTCTCAGCCTTATACCGGGCAAGAGCGATGTCTGAATATCCCCATGCGGTCCCCGAATACCTGATATAATCCAGGTGGATGCCATCCAAATCGTAACGTTTGGCTATATCGGCTATCAGATCGGCAGTGTATTCGCGTGCATCGGGCACACCCGGGTCCATAAACATCCCATCGTCTGCATGCATGTTGCCGTCATACTCTTTGTTGAGCCAGTCCGGATGGCGATTTACGATATGCGATGGGTCTGTCGGAAGAGTCTTTTCCCGCCACACGCGGCAGACATTGACCCATGCGTGGATGCGAATGCCGTTGGCATGACCCTTTTCGACCATATATGCCAACGGGTCGAAACCGGGAGCTATATTCTCACCCCGAGGCTCGATGGAAGAGTCGTAATAAGCATCCCCCACCTTCCTGACCTGGACAAACAGCGTATTCAGCCCTGCTTTTTTGGCGGCTGCGATGGTGGCATCGGCCTCGGATGGAGTGAACAGACCCTTGTTCCAGGCAGTGACCCACCCGCCGCGAAATTCATCGGCACTGGTTGAATTGGCTGAAAGACAGAGCATACAAAACATAAGCGGAATTAACTTTCGCAGTGGATTTCACCTCATAATATAGCTGTAGTATATTTTACGCAGCGCAAAGCCGCAAGTTCCCGGTCACTGCAGGGCAAACATACGAATAAGGAAAATATGAAAAACGGATAGGTGACGATCTCTGAATCGTCACCTTATGGCCAGAATGGGGTCTCCGAACCCCAAAATCTTACATCAAGAAGCCGGATTCGGAGATCCGGCACTGGCTTTAGGGTAGGGATTCGGAGATCCCTACCCATCACGACAAATATAGTGAGCAGTCATGCTCTCAGTTACTGCAAACGTGTTATTCTGTCCTGAGCCGCCTGCAATATGTTCGAGTCGCCATACTTCTTGGCATTCTCATATGACGAGATAGCCTGGTCTTTCTGACCCGCCGCAGCAAACTTGTCGCCTTCGGTTATGTAGATAGTGCCGAGGTTGGTGCGGGCAGCCTGAGCATATGAATCATTGCCGCCGCATTGGATAGCCTTGGCATAGTCAGACTTCGCCCTATCCATGTCGCCCTCAAAATACCCCGCCGCAGCGCTGTAAAAATACCCTTCTGGACGGTTCGGGCTCGCCTCGATCAGCGTTTTGGCAGTGTCTTTGAGAGAGGAGATATTGCGCGTTTCATAATATCCCCGAGCAACAGCAACCTCAACTGTGTATATGCGTTCGCGCGCTTTTTTGGCATAATCGGAGTCCGGCGACACACGGACTGCATTCATCCACTGCTGGACCGCGCCACTTTGGTTTCCGGCCTTATAGAGCTTGTCGCCTTGATTGAGGTATTTGAGTGCCGTATCCGACGTCATGCTGGTGCGATAGCTGCTATAGGCCAAGTTCACCGCCCACACTGCAAAGAAAAGCATCCCCACCAGCGCGATCACAAGCATGAACACACCCAGGAAATTGCGTGTCTCCGCGCTCATAACAGGCGCAGGCGGAGCCGACGGAGGCATCTGTGCCTGCATGGGCGCGTTCTGCGCAAACGGATCGGGAATGGACGATGGATCAGCGCCTGCGCTCGTTGACGGCACGGGCGTACCATACGGCGTCACAGGCACAGAAGGCGGCTGGCCGAATGGGTCAGGCGTAACGCCACCAACCTGCTGCGGAGGCCAAGCTGGCACTGAAGTCGGGTCGGGCAGAAATGCTCCGCTCGATTTTTGTTCACGCAGGTCGTCAGCCATTTGGTCTATGCTCTGATACCGGGCATTGACATCCTTTGCCATAGCCTTGCGGATAATCCCGACCAGATACGGCGGCGCACCTGGAGGAGGCGGAGCCTCCATATTGACTATGTTATATGTGATGGTGACCACGCTGTCGCCCGAAAATGGCTTCTTGCCCGCTATCATCTCATAGAGCATCACACCCACCGAAAATATGTCAGAGCGGGTGTCGAGTTTCTTGCCCGCGACCTGTTCAGGCGACATATAGCTCGGTGTGCCGAAGACCTGGCCGTCCTGAGTGATCGACGACTCACCCATCATGCGTGCAATCCCGAAGTCCGTAAGCTTAATATGCCCGCCGGGAAGAACCTGGACATTGTCCGGCTTGATATCCCGGTGGACCACGCCGTTTGCATGGGCATATGAAAGCGCATCGCAAAGCTGCAGAGTATAGTTCACCGCATCACTTATCGACAGCGCCCCACCCGCTTGAAGCATATCGCGCAGCGTCTGACCTGTGAGAAACTCCATCGCGATGTAATAGCGGTCGTTGTCCTTGCCGACATCATAGATCGTGACGATGTTCGGGTGTGCCAGTTTACCCGCAGCCCTGCCCTCACGCAGGAAGCGCTCTATGCGTTCACGCTTTTGCGCGCCGGTGACATTCGGCGGTATGCAGAGTTCCTTCAGGGCTACGTGCCTGTTTATTGACGGGTCCAGCGCCTCATAGACGATATCGTTTGAGCGCGCAATCTCCCTGATGATCTGGTATTTGCCGAGAGTGTTTGTAGATGAGGTGGACAATATGCATCAACCCCGCGTAAAGATAGCGCCCAAGCCCTTGCGTTTGGGCGGGCACTTGCCCTTTACTATTTCGACGATTTCGAGTATGAGGACGGTCGTGTTGTCGCGTCCACCGCGCTCCAGTGCAAGCTCGATCAAATCTTGGGCTGCCTGAGACGGACAGCTCTTTTTCATTGCATCCGCCATCTCATCGGCTTTGACATCGCCCGAAAGACCGTCCGAACAAAGTAAGAATTTATCCCCTACTTTGAGTTCCTCAGTATAGATATCGACATCAACATTCGGAGCGTTCCCCAGCGAGCGCGTGATTACATTGCGAAACGGCGACATTTCGGCCTCTTCGGGGCTGAGGCCACCGCGTTTCACCTGCTCGTTGACCCATGAATGATCCTCAGTGAGCTGCTCGATTTTTCCATCGCGAAGCCTATAGAGGCGGCTGTCACCCACCTGCGCAATAAATGCCTCTTCACCGCGAATAACCAGAGCAGTCATGGTTGTGCCCATCCCCGAGCGTTCGACTATTGCGCGGCCGGCATCGAATATGAGTGCATTCGCCTGCTGCAAAGATGCACGCAGAGACTCCTCAATTACGGGTGAAGAGTCCGCATAATATGCCTTTATGACAGTTTTGAGGGCAAGTTCGCTTGCAATCTGACCAGCATTGTGGCCGCCCATGCCGTCCGCAACGGCATAAAACGATCCCTTGATCGCCAGGACATCAGGGTCGTCCGGTTGGAAAAACTCGAACTTGTCTTCGTTGTTCTCACGCACCCGGCCAAGGTCGGTCTTTGCGCCAAGCAGAGTGATGACCTGAATATCACGCGCATTCTCTGCGCGCTCCTGCCACTTTTCGATAAGCTCGGCAGTGTTTATTTTTGCCGTTATCTCACGGCACTCGTCACTCATCAGGCCACCTCTATTCTAAAGACCTTTTGGCCGATTGTGATCTCATCGCCGTCGAGTATATCTTTTGGTTCGTTCGGCTGGAGCCTGACACCGTTAACGGACGTCCCATTCGTGCTGCCGACATCGGTGACAATAAACAGCCCATTTTCAGCATGCAAATCGGCATGGCGGCCTGAGATGTATGGGTCGGATATAACGATTGTGTTATCGCCATCGCGGCGGCCTATGGTGTTCTCTCCATTTGCAATATCGAAACTCATCGACCCATCATTGGCGATGAGCTTGCCTACAGGCGCTGGTTCACCTTCGGCACTCTCTACTTCGGTTTCAGGTTCCACATCAGGCTCGACTGCCGATGATTCGACATTCTCCTGCTCAGTTTCTTCTTCAGACTCTAGGGCAGATTCTTCAGATGCCTCTTCTATAGGCGCTAAAGGAGCCTGGAATTTGACGGTCATACTGCCGAACATCAGCTCGGCTCCATCTTTTATCTCGACAGCCTCATCGCCTGTGAGCCGCCTGCCGTCGACAAAAGTACCGTTGGTGCTGCCGAAGTCGGTCACACACACATGACCATCCTGCACGGTTATCTTTGCATGCCTGCGTGAAACGGTATTGTGCGTAAGCAGAATATCTGCGTTCTCTCGCCCGACGCTGTTCTCACCAGATTTAAGAACGAACTCACGTGTGCCGTCAGGTGTTACGAGTTTGCCCAAATCCTCAGGCTCGGGCATATCCTCAAGTGCCACAGGCGCGCTGCTGAGCATAAAACCACAGTCTATGCAGTATGTCTCCGAAGGCGGGTTAGGTGTCTCGCACACGGGGCAGGTCACATTGGCGGCGAACTGAGTAGCATTGGTCTCCGGCTCCATAACCATCTGAGTCGCGCCTGCGATTTGGGTTTTGTTCTGATCGAAACCCGGCTCGGCAGGAGCCTCGCCCTCCCATTTGTTCTGCGCAAAATCTGACTTGGCAGGAGCCTCACCCTCCCACTTGTTATTGTTATGATCCCAACGCATTGTCTCGTTCATTTCGTTTTCCCCCGGTCGAGGTTGATAATTGTGCCGACGAGAGTCTTTTCAGCGCCGGAGCCTTGTTTGATCGAGTCGATGGCCTGCTGAATTTCTTGAGCCTGCAGAGTCCTTCCCTGCTGGGCTAGGAGCATCCTGGTCTTTTCGAGTTCATGCATGGCTTCCGTGGGAGCAATCTGCTGGGTACGCATGCCCATTACCGTCTTCTCCAAATTCCTCGACGCTTCGGCAACCTCTATCTCACGCTGGACCAATGGGTTCACGTTGGCAGCTATTAGGTTCTGATCGGCAGTGAACTCCAATACGGCATCGCATGAGACAGTCTCTGTACGGCCGGTCATGGAGTCGTCGTAGATAACTTCGATCTTTGCAACCCTGTATTTGCCTCCCGGCCTGGGTCCCAGGTCAAGCTCAATTACGGCGCTGGTGGTGTCCCCACGTTCGAGATCGGCAAGACCTACCTCCGCCGAGCGGTGGCCGAATGTCGGCAGCTTGTTGTATATCTGCCGCACCTGCACCCATCGCGACATCTGCACGCGCATCTTTACGTTCCGCGCGACTATCATCATCAATGTCTCCAGCTCTTTGCGGAAGACCTCAGGGATCAGCTCCGGGCGAGTGATATAGTAATAATTTCCGCCGCTGCGCTTTGCAATGGAAGCAAGCAGTTCTTCGTTATACTCGCTGCCGAAACCCAGGGCAGTGACCGTGATCCCCCTGCTCTTTTGCTCGGCTACCTGGCCTACGATAGATTGAAAGTCTTTGTTGCCCTCAGTAGGCTCGCCGTCCGTAAATAGCAGCGCGCGAGTGACATATCCCTGCGCCGGAATAGACGCGATCTGGCTGCAGCCCAGAGCGATCCCATCATAAAGGTTTGTAGTATTGCCCACGTCCAGACGGTTGATGTGCTCCTTGATAAGAGCCTTGTTTACTACACGCCGCGCAGGCATAAGAACCTGTGCTGTTTCGGCAAATGTCACGACCGATAGCACGTCGTTAGGCTCCAGCAAATCGACCACATAACCGCATGCCTGCTTCATATAGTCCATCGGCGGACCCTCCATGGAGCCGCTGCGGTCGAGAATCAGGCAAATATTGATAGGCATCCGTGAACCCATCGCAGCGCCGCTGGCGGTTATCTTGGCAAGCAGATGCTCGCGTGACTCACCAGTGGCAAGCGCATACGTATTACCCGGAATGCACTCGACACTCACAGCCGCCATATTCGATGCCATTGCAGTCCGGTTGGCATCCCATCCACCGCCGGACATCTGTGTGGCATTGGGATCCACACCGCCGATGCGGGTCTTATTCGGATCGTCAGGAAAGATCATTTTTGTACTGTCATCCATATCTGTGTCCTCAATTATCCTGCCTGCTCCTCAACATACAGAAGCAATAATCAATAAAAATTACTAAATATCAAATCTAAATTTGCTGTTGCCTATCTGGACCAGATCGCCCGGTTTAAGCTCCTGGCGCTGGACACGATTGCCGTTCACAAAAGTCCCGTTGGTGCTGCCCGAATCGTAGATAACATAGCAGGTCACTTCCTGCGCAATGCGCGCGTGATTGCGCGAGACAGTGTTGTCGTTGGGCAGACCGATCGGTTTGGCTGCATCGCGGCCTATCTCAGTCTGACCTGATCCCAACATATATGTATTGCCGGAATAAGGACCCGATATGGCAGTAAGCCTTGCACCCTGTGGCGGATCAGACGGCTGCGGAAACTGCGCGGAAGCCTGGTCAGGCTCGCCAAAGAAATGTGGCTGTCCCTGAGGCTGGATTGTCGGCTGTTGAACGGGCTGGTGCACTGTCTGTTGCATCGTCTGCTGCATATTCTGGACAGGCGGCTGAGCACCCACAGTGCACTCGCAGTTGCCGTTTGCATCCTTTATCGCCCCGCAGAACGGGCAGATGCGATCCGAGTTCGGTATCTGGACATTGTCAACCATCGGCGGAGCGGACTGCACATACTTCGGCGCGCTGGCTTTGTCATGGAAGAGAAATTTCGTTTTGCCTATCTCGATCACGTCACCATCTCGGAGGACATTTTTCGATATGCTCTGGCCGTCCACTTTCGTCCCGTAGGTCGAGCCCAAATCCTCTACATAATATCGACCGCCCTCAACACCGACTGAAGCATGGCGTTCTGAGACGTCAGGGTCTGTGAAAACTGGTATGTCCGCGAGTTCGCTGCGGCCGATAGTCGTGATTTGCTTATATAGAGAGTATTCTTTACCCTCATTTCGACCCACCAAGCGAACCAGCCATGCCCGCTTGGCCACTTCCTCGATAAAGCCGATAAAGAGGCCGATTGCGCCGCCGGTTATAGCGAAACTGATAAAACGGATCATCCCCGGAGGGAAGTTTGCCGCGCCGCCGCGGTTCAGCCATGCGAGTATCTCAAAGACCGATCCGCCTATGCCGCCACCTATAATGCCGCCGATAGCTCCATTGACCATCTTCTTTGTCGAAAATGTCGCAATTCCCTGGGAGAGGCCGATGAACATGCCTATAAGCGCCCATCCGAATCCTCTGCCGATCAGCAGCAACACGAATGAGAGCGGTCCAGGCATCATAGACGATGCTGGCCGTGCCTGTGCAGGTATATCGGACGGCAACTGCTGCGCCGGTGCGCCAGCTCCCGCAAGCTGATACATGCCGTTATAAAACGCATTACCCATAGCCAGGCCGACCATGCCGCCTGCCGCTCCGACTACAGCCCCCAGCACAGCACTTTTCACCGCATCCCTCGGCGACAGGCCCGATAAACCCTCGGCAATACCAAGCATCAAACCGATTACAAGACCCGATATCAGGCCGATTGCGACAATTGAGCCATAACCTATCGAGCCGCCATCATCCGGCATCAGAGGCGTTGGCTCCATCAAGGCCCACGCGATTATCGCCCCAAGCATCCCTGCAAATGTGTATCTGACTATCCTTAACATTGAAAAAACCTGTTATGAGTTATGTGTTATGAGTTGTGGGTTAGCGCGAATTCAACTCATAACTCGCCAACTCACAACCCATAACTAAATCTTATCCCATGAAGCAGAATTTTGACCCTCAGTTCGGACCGGATATCCGATCCGGTCCGAAAAAGAACTCCGCGATTTCAAATCGCGATATCCTCTTTCGAGCGCGATCAGATATCGCGCCCGAACGCTAAACTAATTATTGTTTAGTGTTGTCTAACATTCAAACCTAAACTTAGACCCGCCGATCTGAATTTCATCACCAGGGGTCAGCTTCTGCTCAGTAATACGAGCACCGTTGACGAACGTGCCGTTGGAACTACCCTCATCACGAATCGTATACTCACCGTTTGCAGATGTGATTGCGGCATGCCGCCTGGAAGCCGTGCTGTCATCTGTCAGAGCAATCTGGTTTGATGATTCGCGCCCAATGATTACACTGCCCTCCGGTATATCGAAAATTCTGCCTGCATATGCGCCCTGCGTTCCTATCAATCTTGGACCAGCCGATTGAGACTGCCCGCCGAATGGCGATGCTCCGGCAGTAATGGTGCATGCACAGTTGCCGTTGGCATCTTTTTTCTGACCGCAGAACTGGCATATATTCGGGTCGACTGAATCCTGCGGTTCGGGAGCGGGCACATTTGCCGCTTGATCGCCAGGCAGCTCAACACCCATTTTCTTGAGCGCTTCGCCTGCAGTGATCCCCTTGGACTTGAATATGGAATAGAACACAACGATTATGATCGCAATGAAGATTACCCCGACAATACTCGGCAGAATATACGACCCCGGCCCAGGCTTCGCAGTTGCAGGCTGTGCATTGCCTTTAGTGGTTGTGCTTGGCTCTACAGGCAGTGTATCCACATCGCCCATGACTTTTACATTCCTCTCAAAGCCGAGGCTGTCGCGTTTTTCGGGAAGCTCGATGTCCGAATCCTTGGTCTTGGTCAGACCCTCGGCGTCCACCTTTACGCTGATCTCGCCAGTCGCCACATTCTTAAATATCACATATCCCTCGTCGGCAGGTGTGAGCACCGCGCTCATCTCGGTGCCCATTCCATCCGTGATATGGACGATCCCGCGCGCTACAGGCGCACCGTCCTGGGTCACTATCCTGAGCCTGACATTGCGGACATACTGGAAATCGTCAGACTTGAGGTTTATCGGCTTGGCAGACTTTTCGTCCTTGGGCGCTGCGTAGTCCACTATCACCATGTTGCCGGTCTTCTTGTCCATCACAAAGAGCTTGCCATCCGTGAATTTGACCGGCAGATCCTTAGCGTCCAGATTGGTGCCTTTGCCCTTGAAGACTTCTGGCAGTGTTGTCTGAGTCTCGCCGAGGGCATTTTTGCAGGTCAGCCAGTAGACATAGCTGCCTTTTTTTGCGACATTGACCTTTACAGCGGCGCATGCTGCACATGCGCTCATAATAAGCAATAAAATACAGATGAGGACTTTCTTTGAAATGTTAATGGCTCGTCACTCCTTTTCTGATTCGTCCAATTCTTGCATGATGGCTGCGCCTATATTGTCTGCCAAGTCGGAGGCAAGCATGGCATCTTCTCCGAGCTTCTCAGCCGCCAACTCCCCTGCCCTGCCATGAATGTAAACTGCGCTGCACGCCTGCATCCAAGTCAACATATCCGGCTCACGGGCAAGCAGTCCGCCTATCATGCCGGACAAAACATCGCCCGTGCCGCCAGTAGCCATGCCGGGCGTGCCGGACATATTTATGAACGCCATCCCGTCAGGTTCGGCGATTATAGTGCGAGCGCCCTTTAGGACAAGCGTCACGCCATATTCTCGCGCAAATGTTCGTGCAGCCTCTATTCTATTTGACTGCACTTTGTCCACAGACGTTCCTGACAACGTCGCCATCTCACCCGGATGCGGTGTCAACACTAGCGGCGCTTTACAATTTTTTACGACGCTCAAATCCCTGGAAATCGCAAACAGCGCATCCGCATCTATTATTGCAGGCTTATCCAGATTCTTAATTAGCTCCAGTGTAAAAGCTATGGTGTCTTCGTCCCTGCCGAATCCCGGTCCGATCACCACTGCATCACGCTTCTCAATTATCTCAAGGACATTATCAAGCGATGCCATCCCGAATGCGCGGGATTTGCCCTCGGGCACAGGGATAGTCATAGCCTCCGTGAGCTTTACTTCTATAATATCATTGAGCGACTCCGGCACGGCTACTGTTACAAGCCCAGTCCCGATCCTGAGCGCTCCCATTGCGGCAAGAGTCGCGGCGCCGGTCATGCCGACTGAACCGGCAACAATCGCCAGATGCCCCATATCGCCCTTATGCGCGCCAAAAGGTCTGCCGCTGATAAATAATGGGCTTCCCTCCAGCATCCATGTCTGAAACTCATTAGAACTCAGAACGGCTTCATCGGGAATACTTATATCCGCCGTCACCAGTTCGCCCACATACTCAGCGCATTCGGCTGAACTCACCATACCTATCTTCGGAAGTGCAAGAGTAACCGTCATATCCGCTCGAACTGCGCTTTCGCCGATATGTTCCTTGCCTAACGGCGGTCCAAGAGGTCTGCCTGTGTCCGCATCTATTCCTGACGGAATGTCGACAGCAATCAATGGGCATCCTCTGCGGTTCATAGCGCCGACCACTCGTGCAATCTCAGGTTTCAACTCTCCCTTTACGCCTGTTCCCAGAAGAGCATCTATAACAAGATGGCACGGCTTAATTGCCAGGCCGAGAGCATCTGTATCTTTGGAATAGTCAATATCCAGACCGATCTTTTGCGCTATCTCCAGGTTTGTGAGCGCGTCTCCTTTGGCTTTCTTGCGATCACCAAAATAAAATATTCTCACGTTCGCGCCTGCGTTGTAAAGGAACCGAGCCGCCACAAATCCGTCGCCGCCGTTGTTGCCCGGTCCGGCGACAATTAGTATATTCCTAAGCTCCACGCTGCCGAGCAGTTCCACTGCAGCTTCATAGACGGCGCGCCCGGCATTTTCCATCAACAGTATGCTTGGAATCCCGAACTCCTCAGTCGCGCGTCTATCGAGGTCACGCATCTGCTGTGCCGTCACAACCGGCAGCATGTCCAGATTATTCAACCCTCATTCCTCCACAATCGCAACTGCGCTCGCATAATTCTTCGTATGCGACACACTCAAATGCACTCTCGCCTTGCCTGCCGCACCTTTCGCCTCGCCATGGAGCTTCACCTCCGGCTTGCCCAGAGCGTTATTGACTACCTCGACATCCTGCCAGGAAAACGACCTGCCCAGAGCCTTGGCCACGGCCTCCTTGGCTGCGAACCTGGCGGCAAGGTGAAGATATTTCGACTGCTTAGGCAGTGAATAATCCAGTTCGGCCTGTGTAAATACGCGGCGCGCAAAAGCCTCTTCGCGCTCCAGCACTTCACGTATGCGCGCGGTCTCCACTATATCCGTCCCTACACCTAGTATCGGCATTTTTACCCCACATATTTGTAGTAACGCTTACTCTTACGCCGAAAACTCGAAAACTCCTGCATTTGACTGTGCATGGTTTAGTTATTAAGATAGATGCGGGCATATTGGCTCAGCAGGAGCTTCGCCCTCTCAGAAAACCATCATTGTAGCGTGAACTGACATATTATTCGGTTGCTGACTGGAGTAATCATGCGCAGACTATTATTGCCATTGCTTATAGTAATCATCGCCCTTACTGCGGGTATATATGTCGGCTACATCACTGCCAGACAGGACAATATGCCCAAAGGACCGGTCATCAGAATAGATTTCCTTGATGCCGACCTTGGCAATGGCGCGCTTGTTCGCACACCCGAGCACGAGTGCATTCTGATTGACCCCGGTTCCCGCCGGACGGCAGTCGCACTCGCTGCATACCTGCAGGATACGGGCGTGAAAAGCCTGGAAGTCATTGTGACCAACCCGACAGCCAATCGAGGCGGAGCACTGGAAACCATCATCAGCCGATTCAAGGTGAAAAGGATCCTTCGGGGTGAGAAAACAGGATCGTCGGGCGAATGGAAGAGAGCCATCGACTATGCAAATGAGCACAACGTTCCCCAGACAAATATCCGCGGCGGCGATATGATCAGGCTGTCTCGATCCACGAAACTGGAAGTTCTGAGCCCGCCGCCCGGACTGCTGTCACAAACAGACTCAGACTCGGACAGCAACTCACTGGTTGTCAGGCTCACGTTCAAGGGCAAACGGTTCTTGTTTACATCCGATGCCGGCGGGAGTGCGCAAAACTATTTGGTCAAATCCGGCATCGACCTTCAAAGCAATGTGTTGGCCATCTCTAAAGCTGCCAAATCAGATGCGATTACACTTGAATTCCTATCGAGAGTTCGCCCGGAACAGTGCATATTATCATCCTCCAGACACCCAAACCGGGTGATTTTGCAGAGAATTGACCCAAAAAATACCGGTGCAGCGCTACATCGGACCGATAAAGATGGCACAATAAGTATTATAAGCGATGGCCGCACTATCATCACGAACACTATAAAGGAGCGGCCATGACAGAGAAAAAACTGCGCGCGTTTGTCGACAGGGTCGAAAACGAATATGCCGTTGTCCTGCTTGATGAGGAAGGCGTCCAGATAGACTGGCCGGTTGATAAACTGCCTCCTGAGGCAGTCGAAGGGACAGAGTTGACCATAACCGTGCGCGTGAATAGCAGTCAATAGGCTGCGGTGAGTTCGCCCCGCCGCCTATATTAGTGGGGTGATATGATGCAGCTTTCCGATTCTTCAGCACAAACGCTTAACTATACCGGTCCGGTCGTTGTGATTGCGGCCGGCACCGGGGGACCACAAGCTCTCACTCAGATACTGCCTCAGTTCCCATCCAGCTTTCCAGGCACGATAATCGTCATCCAGCAGATGCGAAACGGTTTTACACGTGTGCTTGCGAATATGCTTAATCAGATGTGCAATCTGCCGGTTCATGAGCCTGTTGATGGACAGGCACTGCAACCGTCACGTATTTTGATGACACCCAGCAACTGCCGTCTGATGTTCACAAAGGATGATTTCGGCACGCCGGGTATAAGAGTGCTCGTCGAAGATATTGATGACCTGCCGGAAGAAAGGCGCTCTCGTGTCGATCATATGATGACTTCTATAGCAGGTACTTTCGCCAAACAGACTGTTGGAGTCCTGCTGACCGGCATCGGCACCGATGGACGCGAGGGACTTCGCACAATTCACAGCGCCGGAGGGATTACCATCGCGCAGGATTCGGCTTCAAGCGTTGTCTTCGACTTACCCTCATATGCAATAGAGGCGGGGGTTGTCCATGAGACATTGCCGCTCTGGAATATTGCGGACCGTATTATCGAACTTGCAAAGGAGAACGCCGATGCAATCGCTGCCTAAGACACGACTTGGTGATATGCTGGTCGCAGCAGGTGTGCTCACCGGCGATCAACTCGATTGGGCACTTGAAAAACAAAAACAAAATTACAAGCGCCTGGGACAAATTTTGCTCGAAGCGGAACTGGCCTCTGAAGATGATATAGCCGAAGCACGTGCACTTCAACTTGAAATGCCTCATATTCAATTGGGTGAGTATCCGATTGCAAGTGAAGTGACACGGCTCGTGCCTGAATCGATTGCCCGCACATATACCCTGGTGCCGGTGAGCGTTTCAAACGAAAAGCTTGCGGTCGCTATGTCCAATCCCATGGATGTTGAAGCAATAGACGCGGTCGCGAGAAGCAGCCGTATGCGTGTCGAGCCACTGCTGGCAAGTGAAGCGCGCATCATGGCGACTCTGGATCAGGTCTATGGCGGTTCAAGCGGGGATGACATCACCGCGTCCATCGAGGAAGCCGTCTGCGGTGTCGATATTCAAATCCAGGAAAACGATCTTTCAAACGATATAGCCGAAGAGCGCAGACAAAGTGGACAGGCACCGGTCATCAAGACAGTGAACCTCGTCCTGCAGGAAGCTGTTAAGCAGCATGCCAGTGATATTCACCTTGAGCCTAGAGCCAACCATCTGGAAATTCGTTATCGAATCGATGGCGCTCTTCAGCACATTCGTAATCTGCCCAAGGCCATCCAACCAGCGGTAATCAGCCGTATCAAGATCATGTCCGAACTCGATATAGCCGAAAAGCGCAAGCCGCAGGACGGCAGAATTGCATTGAGGGTCCATAACAAAAATATCGACCTGCGTATCTCCACACTGCCTGTCCAATATGGAGAGCGTGTGGTTATGCGTGTCCTGGACAAGTCAGCGCAGCAGTTTTCGGTTGAAAAGCTCGGGTTCGCAGAGCAAGAACATGCCGTATTTGAGAGCCTTATCCGAAAGCCTCACGGGATAATACTGGTCACAGGTCCCACAGGCAGCGGCAAAACCACAACTCTCTACGCCGCACTGACACACATCAAGTCAGAAGACACCAACATTATGACATGCGAAGACCCCATCGAATATGAACTCGACGGGATCAACCAGTCAGCAGTCAATGTAAAGGCAGGACTGACATTCGCGGCGCAGCTTCGAGCAATTCTGCGGCAGGACCCGGATGTTATCCTGGTTGGAGAAATTCGAGACGGTGAGACTGCTGAGGTTGCATTCCAGGCCGCTATGACCGGACACCTTGTCTTTTCAACCCTTCACTGCAACACCGCTCCCAGCGCTATTACGCGTCTTGTCGATATGGGAGTCGAGTCTTTCCTTATTGGCTCGTCCGTAATAGGCGTGCTTGCACAGAGACTTGTGCGCACGCTCTGCCCGCGCTGCAAATCTCCGTATAAGCCGACAATTGACGAACTGGCTCTGCTTGGTATTGAAGACATTGATGAAAAAGCGGAGTTCTACAAGCCCGTCGGTTGTCCGCAGTGCAATATGCGCGGCTATTCGGGTCGGCTTGCAATCTTTGAGCTGATGCCGGTAAATGAAGAGATGCGGCGCCTGGCGCTGCATAACCCTACTGCCGACCAGGTACGCGATGTGGCTGTCGCAGCCGGCATGAGATCCATGAAAGACCATGCCGTAGAAAAAATCATGGCGGGGCTTACCACAATAGACGAAGTGCGGCGTAAAGTGTTTGTCGAGGACGAATAACACTATTCTTCTATAGCGATCACGCGCGCCTCGGCGCTGTATACATCATCAACCTTGAGCGGGAGCGCAACAAGCCGGACTATCGACTTGCAAAGCTCGCCTATGTTGCTCAGGCAGTGAACGAGTATGCAGTTGTTGTGGATGAGCAGGTCTGCTGCTTCCGTTGTGATCGGAAAGTCCGAAGCAATCGTGCGTACGCCGCCCTGCAGCAGATATGAAGCGGCCCCTATCGTCAGCACAGGTGACTTGGTGCGCAGGCCGGAAATATAGTGATCGCACCAGTCCGTGTGCAGTATGCACCCACCTATATCGGCTACACCTGTTTTCGATATATCCCCAAGGCTGATCTCTGTCTCGTCGGCGCGGTCGGTAAGATCGACCACCGTCGCAAGCGTGACCAAATCATCCAACGCTATACGACTGATAGGATCGGCGGAACGGACAACCACCGGAATTACATCCCCTGTCACATTCTTTCGATTGACGCCATGCGTAAGATCGACTATTCTCATAAACTTTATGTTACCTCTGAAAACTTATAAAATGCAAGAGCTTGCGAACTTGTTTTGAAGAACAGGCGCTGGTATAATATGGGCGGTGCGCGCAATGCCGCACGATCAACACTTGACGGAGCTGTATAAGATGAATAGATTCTGCTTCATGATGCGTAATATTCTTCCAATTATACTGGTCGCGTTGTTGGTGCCGATGGCGGCAAACGCAAACACCGAAGATGGTGTGAAACTCTACAAGCAGGGCAAAGTGGACGAGGCGATAGTCTCGCTTTCACAGACAGCAAAGTCCAACCCTAAGGACGCCACATGCAGGCGCTGGCTGGGCTACATTTACCTGTCACAGAAGAAATTTGACGATGCGCTGGTGGTGCTCAAAGAGGCGCGTGCGCTCAATTCCGACGGCTCGGACCTGCGGTTCAACCTGGGCATGGCCTATCTGCAGACCGGCGATGCCAAATCTGCTGTGCCTGAATTCCAAGAGGCCGCTAATCAGCGCAAGGACTGGGCTGAAGCACATTACTGGCTGGGTAACTCATATTTCAAGTTGCAGGACTCGCAGAATGCAGTCGAAGAGTTCAATAAAGCGGCCGCGCTAAGCCCGAATGATGCAAATATTCACAACAACCTCGGCCTCGCGCTTGGAGAGATCGGCAAAGCTGACGAGGGAATAGCCGAACTGCGAAAAGCCACCAGATTAACGCCGCAGAATGCCGACTTCTGGGTGAATCTGGGCATAGCGCTTAATAACAATAACAACACAAGGGATGCATGTTCAGCTTTTGAAAAAGCGAGCGCTGCCGATCCACAGAACTATGCCGCACGCACCGGCCTTGCCGCAATTTTTGCTGCTAAGGGCGAAGATGAAAAAGCTCTGGCGCAATATGAAGCCGCCGCCAAGATCAAACCTGAAGAGTTTATCCCTCAGTATAACCTTGGTGTGCTCTATCTGAAAGAGAACAAATTCCTGGATTCTACGGAAGCGTTCAGAGCTGCTCTTAAAACAAAACCCGATGATGTCGAGACTCTGGCCTACTTGGGATGGGCATTGTTCAAGGCGGGTAAGGTCGATGAAGGAATCGAAAAGATGTCTGAAGCGACCACAAAAGACCCGAAATTTGCACCGGCATGGCAGAACCTCGCAACTGTCTACACCTCATTGGACAAAAATGCCGAGGCGGAAAAGGCCTGGACAGGGCTGCTTGCAGCAGACCCGAACAATGCAGGCGCAGCACTAAACCTTGGATACATCTATCTCACAGACGGCAAAAACGACAAGGCATTGGAAGCATATAATACTGCTGTAAAACTCGACCCTAAATCCGGCAGCGCATATTTCGGCATAGGATCGGCTCTTGCGAAAATGGACAAATCGGACGGGGCCATAGAGAAGTATAAGCAAGCGATCAGCCTGGATCCCAAATTTGCGCCCGCTTACAATAACCTGGGTGTGGAGCTTGAAAAGAAAGGCCAGATCGATCAGGCCAAAGAGCAGTATCGCAAAGCCCTTCAGATAGACCCTAAGAACGAAGAAGCCATCAAGAACCTTGAGCGCTTTGGTGAAAAACCCGGACTTGAGAACCCCGGAGCGTGATGGGTGTCGGGTGACGGGTGCCAGGTATCGGGTGCCAGGTATCGGGTGCCAGGTAACGGGTAACGGGTGACGGGTGACGGTGATCGGCACAATTTTGAGGACGGTTTCTTAAGAATCAAGTCATGAGATGCCGATCCGTCACTGAGAATGAAAACGTGGAGTCTGGACTCTCTGCTCTCCACTCTCCACTCTCAGCTCTTTGGAAGTCGAGGAATCTGCTTTTAGCCCGAACGTGAGTAAAAATATTGAAGACAATCGGTCTTGCGCCAAATCCGAATAAAGAGGACGCCGTGCAGCTTGCCGCCGAACTGGTGGACTGGCTCGCAGAGCGGCACGTGCGTCCACTTATAGCAGAGGATGTGGCCGAAGGCATGGGAAGGCCGCAGTTCGCCGTCACGGAGGCGGAAGTGCTGGACGCAGACCTGCTGATGGTGCTCGGTGGCGACGGGACAATGCTGCGTTGGGGCAGGCTCGCGGCTCCTCGCGGAACGCTTATGATCGGCGTCAACTTCGGTCAATACGGGTTCATCACGGAGACGCATCCTGATGAAGCAAAAGCTGCACTGGCTAGGATTCTGGACGGTGATTACACGATAAGCGAAAGAGTGGTCCTCAAGACAACTGTGACTCGTAATGATGAGCAGATCGGATCGTTTTATGCACTCAATGATGTCGTGGTATCAAAAGGGCCATTCGCACGAATGCTCGGGTTGAACACATTCGCCGACAACAAATTTATCGTGACCTACACCGCTGACGGAATAATCATCGCAAGCCCTACCGGCAGCACAGCATATTCACTGTCTGCAGGCGGACCGGTGGTCCACCCGGACGTCGACGTGCTCATCATCACACCCATCTGCCCCCACACTATGAACGCGCGATCCCTTGTAGTACCCGATACCGAAAGCGTGCAGATCGTGCCCGAATGCCGCGAAGATAAACCCGATATAATGGTCACGGTGGACGGCCAACTGGGGCAGCACCTGATCTGCGGCGATAAGGTGGAGGTGAGCAAGGCAGACTTCACCGCCAGACTGGTCCAACTCAACGCTCACAGCTTCTATTCCAAGCTGCAGCGCAGACTGCACTGGGGACAGAGGTTCAGCGGTGGACAATAATCATGGATTGATGGCTTGATGGCGGGATAGTTTGATAGTATAAGCTGACTGCCAACAGCCAACCGTCAACCGACAACTTTTCTAGAACAATGCTGATCGAACTCCACATCCAAAACTTTGCTCTGATAGACGAACTGCACCTGGAAACGGGACAGGGATTCAACGTGCTCACGGGTGAGACAGGCGCGGGCAAGTCGATCATCGTGGACGCGATGAGTGCGGCGCTGGGTGAACGCACAGGCAGCGAAGTCGTGCGGACAGGCACTGACAGGGCTTTTGTTGAGGCGGTCTTCAATGTTTCAGACAACCCCGAGGCGATACGCACGGCGAGTGATTACGGCTTTGAGCCTGAAGACGGAGTATTGATCCTCAGCCGTGAGATCGCACACGAAGGCAGGTCGCAGTGCCGCATAAACGGACGCCCCGCGACCGCTTCCGTGCTCAAGGACATAACCTCGCACCTGATAGACATACATGGCCAGCATGAGCACCAGTCACTTCTGTCGGTGTCGACACACATAGACATCTATGACGATTGGTGCGGCGAGGATATCATAGGTTTACGAGACCAGGCCCAGGATATATATACGCAGCTGGCGGACTTGTGCAGTAAACGCGACAGACTGCGCACCGACGAACGCGAAAGAGCACGGCTGCTCGACCTCTACAACTTCCAGGCGCAGGAAATATCGGACGCAAAACTTCAACCGGGCGAGGATGAAGAATTGCTCATTGAAAGGAACAGGCTCGCCAACGCAGAAAAACTATACGCGGCGGCCTCCGAAATCCATGATGCGCTCGGTGCGGACGGGGGGTGCATCGATTCATTGAGCGCCGCCGCCGGTTCCGCTGAGAAGATTTCGGCCATGGACCCATCTATGGGCGAGTTCGTCGAAAACATGAACACCGCGCTTATCGCATCGCAGGATGCACTCAGTCAGGTCAGGCAGTATATGGAAGATGTCGAGGCCGACCCGAACAGGCTGGAGCAGGTCGAGGAGAGGCTCGAACTGATCCGCACTCTCAAGCACAAATATGGCGATACCATCGAGGATATACTAAGATACGCAAGTGAACTCTCCGGCAAGGTTGAGGAACTCACCAATGCCGAGGAGCTTTCAGGTTCGCTTGCAAACCGTATAGAAGATATGCAAAACAAGCTGCATGGCATATGTGAAAAACTCACCAAACTCAGAAAAGCATCCGCACCAAAATTTGAAAAGGCTGTGGAGTCCGAACTATCCGACCTTGCGATGGGTAAAACAAGATTTGAGGTAAGTATGCAACCGATAGATCCCGGACTTAAGGGCGCCGATGAACTCGAGTTCATGATCTCACCTAACCCTGGTGAACCGGTTAAGCCACTTGCGAAGATAGCTTCCGGCGGCGAGATGTCCAGGATCATGCTTGCACTGAAGTCGGTGACGGCGGGCGCATCGGTCCCCACTCTCATCTTCGACGAGATAGACTCAGGGATTGGCGGCAGGACCGCGCAAGTCCTCGGTGACAAGATTGCGTCTCTGGCAAAAAACTGTCAGGTACTGTGTGTCACTCACCTGCCACAGGTGGCAAGTAAAGCCGACAGGCACTTTTCCGTCGACAAAGTCGTATTAGATGGGCGTAGCATGGTAAGAATAACTGCGCTTGAAAATGAAGAGAGAGTTGCTGAATTGGCACGGATGCTGGGTGGAACAGAATCGTCCGTGGCCGCCACCCAACACGCCAGGGAGATGCTGTCACTTGCATATCAGAGGGACCATTAGGCTCGACAAACGCACAAAAGACCTTGCAAAACGCCTGAAGCCGGGCGATATAGCATTAATAAACCACGAAGATATCGACTCCACAGCCGCGCAGATGCTCGTGGATGCGGATGTCGCTGCCGTCATAAATGCTGCCAAGTCATGCTCGGGACATTACCCCAACCTCGGCCCGCGTGTGCTCATCGACGCAGGGATCGCGCTCATCGACAATGCCGGCGAAGAGCTGTTCAAAGGTATCAAAGAGGGCGAGCAAATCGAGATCAGAGATGGCGCAATCTGCAGAAATGATGACACTCTTTCGCGTGGTAAGGTCCTTACAAAAGAGAAAATCGACACGCTCATAGAAGAGGCTAAGGCGAACCTGGGCACTGTGCTCGAAGACTTTGCAAAGAATACTCTCACCTACGTCACCAAGGAAAAGTCACTGCTGCTTGACCCCTCTGCGCTGCCGGATGTGCTGACACAGATCAACAATCGGCACGTGTTGGTGGTCGTCAGGGGCGAGACATACAAGCAGGACCTCGCGATTATCAGGCACTATATTCGTGAGATGAAGCCCGTACTGATCGGTGTGGACGGGGGCGCGGACGCTCTGGTCGAGATCGGTCTGAAACCCGATATCATAATCGGCGATATGGACAGCGTCTCCGATACCACGCTCAAATGCGGAGCCGAACTCATCGTGCACGCATACACCAGCGGAAAAGCTCCAGGACTGCCGCGTGTGCGCTCGCTCGGTCTGGAACCGCATGTCTGCGCAATACCGGGAACCAGCGAAGACCTTGCACTGCTTTTGGCGTATGAGAAAGGCGCGGAGTTGATTGTTGCTGTGGGCACTCACTCGCACCTGATCGACTTTCTGGACAAAGGCCGCAAAGGCATGTCCAGCACATTTCTCGTCAGGCTCAAAGTCGGAAACAGGTTAGTCGACGCAAAAGGTGTAAGTAAACTGTATCGGGCGCAGCCAAGCGTAAAGTATGTCGGAATTCTTGCCCTGGCGGCGCTGGTTGTAATAGCGACAGTGCTGGCGCTGTCGCCCACAATACAGGACAGAGTGCAGTCCGTGATAGACAATCTCAGATCACAGTTCTGGCAGTTCTATACTAAGACACGCCCGTGGGAATGGAAGAGATAGAATGATTGACATTCGATATCACATATACAGCCTGGCAGCGGTTTTCTTCGCGCTTGCGGTCGGGATAGTGATCGGCACCTCATTCGCCAAAAGAACACCGGTCACAGGCACGGAACGGAGCACAATCGCCCGTTACGAGAACTCAATGCGTGTTCTCAAGCGTGAGATAGACATAGCCGCTGATGATGCCGCGAAAAAGGCAGAAGTTGCAAAAAATTGCGAAGATCTCTGCAGAGTAATTCTCCCAACGGTCGTCAAAGACAGACTGGCTTGGAGAAATGTGGCTATAGTCCAGACAGGTGATTATGACGAACTGTCGGGCAACGTCAAACTTGCTCTGGAGATGGCCGGGGCACGAGTTAACTCGGTCACTGACATCAATCGCCTATTTCCATTTGATGACGATGCAAAGATCAGCGCTGCGCTGATAAACTGCGGAATAACCCCGCCCGGCGACCCGAAAGAGGCACGCGATAAGATTTTCTCTATTCTTGCAAATATGCTCTATACCGGCGACTATCAGCATTTTCTTTCAAGGCTGGAGGACTCAGGCGTCGCCAAGTTTACAGGTGAATACACCAGGCACAACCGGTTCATTGTATTGGTCGGTGGAGCCCAGTCACGTACCACTTTCAGCCCACATTACATCGACACTCAGTTGATTGCGCAGTTCAACCAGCCCGATTGCGTCGTGGTTGGATGCGAAGGGACCCAATGCATAAGCTCGTATGTCCCAATATGGCATAAATCCGGTATTGCGACGGTTGACAATGTGGATTCGGCTATAGGTCAGATAGCTCTGATCTGCGCGCTTAATGGTGAAAAGGCTCGGTTCGGTGTCAAAGACACCGCCGACAGACTCATTCCTCAGAGCCTGGAGAAGAAGTAATTGGCTGGAGTAAGCGTTCTCATACCTGCATATAACGAGCAGGATATAATAGGCCAGACCGTGCAGGCGGCGCTGGGCATGCCGGACATTGAAGAAGTGGTCGTGATCGACGACGGTTCTGAAGATGAAACGCCGTTTGTCGCTTATGACGCCGGAGCGCGTGTAATCCAGATGAACCAAAATTCGGGCAAAGGCGCCGCCATGAACCGTGGGGCTGCTGAAACGAATTCCGAGATTTTGCTGATAATCGATGCCGATCTTGGTCCCAGCGCGGCTGAGACATATAAGCTGCTCGAACCGATATTAGCCGACCAGGCAGATATGGCCATCGCAGTTATGAAGGCTCCGCCGGGACATAAAGGCGG
Organism: bacterium; assembly: GCA_021371935.1. Classification (NCBI taxonomy): domain Bacteria; species bacterium. Next base: position 50,174 of record JAJFVF010000007.1, on the reverse strand, counting down.
GTTTGGATTTGTGTTGAAACTGGCGAGGTGGGGAATCAAGAAATATGGCGGAATCCTGGTGACAGCGCCCATCTCCGGCCAGAGAGCGATCCGGCGCAGACTGATCGAGGATATCGGCGGGTTTGAAAGGGGCTTCGGAGTGGAAACAGCGCTCACTATCGATGCACTCCGAAAAGGCTATAAAATTGTGGAGGTTCCCCTGCCCTTGAATCATCGGGTGTCCGGGCGCAACTTAAAGGGCTTTGTGCATAGAGGGCAGCAGTTTATAGATATTGTGCGAGCGCTGTGGAAAAGGAAAGGCACTAAATCAAAATTTTGAATTCTGAATTTTGAATTCTGAATTTTTGAGAGCCTATTGCAAAGACATACAGCCTCTCAAATTCAGTCATTCCGAACGAATGTGAGGAATCTGCTTTGAACCTAAGGTTGTAGAAAAAAATTCTCGCTTCGTTCGGGTCGGATGTCCGATCCGACTCGAAACAGAACTTCGCGATTTCAAATCGCGGTGATTTTATTCCGGGCGCGATCAATATCGCACCCGAACATGCGAATTCTAAGTTATTCTTATTGGAGTGAATATGCGAGGATACACGACGGGTGACAGGATAAATTATTGGCTATTTCAAGATAGGATACCGCTGACGAAGCTGATTATCATTGCGAATGCGGCAACCTTTCTTGCGGTCACCTTGTTCAAACTCGACGTGATCACATACCTGCTCGGATTCAGCTCGCCTATAGCCTTGAAGATGCCGTGGACATTCGTTACATATCCCCTGGTAGCTATGAGAGGGGACATCATCAGTCTGCTCTTCGGAGCATACTGGCTGTGGATCGCCGGGGGCAGTCTTGAAAGGTCATGGGACACCAGGCGTTATGCGCTCTACTTTTTCCTGATGAGCGCGATAACTGCCGGCGGCCTATGGGCAGGTTCCGTCCTGTTGAACATACCAATCTCGCTTATCGGGCTGTGGCTGCCGCTTGCAGGCGTCACTATTGCCTGGGCAATGATGAACCCCGAACAGCAGATATTGTTCTTCTTTATTATTCCTATGAAGCTCAAATATCTGGCGCTGCTGGATGTAGTGCTTGTTCTGATATTTTACGGACAGGTTCACCTGCTTTTGGGTGTGTTTGCCTTGATCGGCTGTGCATTTTCCTATTGGTATATCCAACCTCACAGTTTTGGAATGCGAGCCGGGCAGGATACAGGACAAGTCGTGCATGTTCACAGGCGCAGAAGCATTATGCACAGCCTGAACCCATTCGCAAGGATCAAAGAACGACGCGATAAAGACCGGCTGCGCAAGTTATTTGATGATTCGTTCGGTGATGATGATAACGAACGGAGATAGGCTTAAGGCCAATATGCTGTACCCGCTTTGTTTGTAAGAACGACTAATTTGGGAGGGCGAAGCTCCCGCTGAGCCATTGTTGAACATCAACTCAATTATATGAAAATTCAAAATGAGAGAAAAAACCCTATCCATGGCATCTACATCCAACCAAATCACACTATTATTGTCTATCTGACCATATGCACAAAGGATCGGCTGCCATGGCTTGCATCACCCGATATCCACGATTTATTGCGTTCAGTATGGCAAGAGGCACAAGCCTGGCATGTTGGCAAATATGTCATTATGCCGGATCATATCCATCTCTTTGCAGGACTTGCGCAAGATGATATTTCACTTGAGCGGTGGATCACTTATTGGAAATCTATGTTCAGCAAAAAACACAAAAAACCTGAGCACCGTTGGCAAAGCAGCCACTGGGATACGCGCTTGCGCTCAGATGATAGTTATTACAACAAATGGGTTTATGTTAAAAACAATCCTGTCAGACAGGGTCTTGTACAAAGATCAGACCAATGGCCTTTCCAAGGAGAGATTTTCGAGGTTAGTTGATAATTGTGTGCGATATCATGGTGGCTCGGCAGGAGCCTCGCCCTCCCAGGCAGGAGCAGTGCATCAGTCTTTGGAATCATGGATTATCCTATCGCTGAAATAAGGAATATGAGATAATTTGAACCACATCATACCCGCAATAGTAGGTCTAGTCGCCATCTTTTGGTACGCCGCAATCTTCAGCTTTGCTCCCAAAATCGGGCTGGTGAAACCCAACTATAAAAAGACCCCGATCATGGCCTCATACGGCATCGTGTCTTTCGTCTATATGGCTGCCGTGATGATCGGCCTGGCAAAGCTGCATTACGTCGAGATGAAGATGGTCTGGACATACCTTGTGCCGATGGGCGCGATGTGGGTGCTTGGGATTATCGACGATATATGGGGCACGCGTAGGGTCGGCGGGTTCAAAGGTCACTTCAAAAGTCTCATTTTCGAGCGCAAAATTACCACGGGAGCCATCAAAGCTATCGGCGGAGGAATTGTCGGGATTGCTGCAGGATGGTGGATTTCAGGCGGCAAGCCAATACAGTGGGTTCTTGCGGCCATGCTGATCCCATTGGCCTCGAACATCCTCAATTTATTTGATTTGCGACCCGGCAGGGCTGTGGCTGTATTTTTTTTGGGATTAGGTGTAACATGTATCGCGGTGGGCGGTCATATAACGGCTCCCTGGATTGTCGGGACCGTGGCAGCCGTCACACTTATGTTTTCGGTCATGGATTCTCAAGGCAGGGCAATGATGGGCGATTCGGGTTCAAATGCGCTGGGTACGGCTCTGGGGCTGACTATGGTTCTGAGCACAGGCGCGATATTCCAAGCCTGCGCAATTGTCATTATCGTTGCAATCCACCTTTATTCCGAGAAGCATTCTATGTCGGCTCTGATCGAGAGCAACAGAGTGCTTAGATTTATCGACCGAAGATTGGGGGTGCGCTGATTGGCAGGCACAATCAAAATCGACCGTGAAAGGTGCAAGGGCTGTGAGCTGTGCGTTCACTTTTGCCCGAACGGCTGCATAACGATGGAGGACTCTTTCAATCATAAGGGTTATCGTCCATCGTGTTTTGTTAAGAAAGACGAGTGTACGGGCTGCGCCATATGCGCGCGTATGTGCCCGGATGTCGCAATTGAGGTGTGGAGATAGTCTATGGCGACAAAGAAATTACTTAAAGGCAATATTGCCCTGTGTCATGGAGCGGTCGCTGCCCGATGCGACGCATTCTTCGGTTACCCGATCACTCCTCAAAATGAAGTGCCGGAATGTATGTCCGAACTGATGCCCGCAAACGGCAGTGTGTTTATTCAGGCCGAGAGCGAGGTCTCAGCGATCAATATGGTCTATGGCGCGGCATGCGCGGGCAAGAGAGCGATGACATCATCATCCAGCCCGGGTGTGAGCCTCAAGCAGGAAGGGATCTCGTATATTGCGGCCTGTGAGCTGCCTTGCGTAATCGTCAACGTCCAACGCGGAGGTCCCGGTCTTGGAACCATTCTCCCTGGTCAGGCGGACTATTTCCAGGCGGTAAAGGGCGGCGGGCATGGTGACTATAAGCTGCTGGTGCTTGCGCCATGGAGCGCGCAGGAATGCTATGAGTTCATGCCGCTTGCATTCGATCTGGCGGACAAGTATCGAAACCCTTCCATGATACTGATGGACGCGATCATCGGACAGATGCTCGAGCCGGTGGATATGCACAAAAATTTTGACATTGTCGAGTATCCTAAGCCATGGGCGACCAATGGCGCAAGGGGACGCGCTCACAATATCATAAACTCACTATGGATCGATCCGAAGACAATGGAGGGACTGAACCAGAAACTGCAGGCAAAATATGCCGACATGCAGGTGCATGAGGTCAGGTTCAAGGAATATCAGACCGAGGATGCCGAACTGGTGATGGTGGCATACGGCAGCCCTGCGCGCATATGCCGGAGTGTGGTCGATATGGCTCGCGAAGAGGGAATGAAAGTCGGGCTGCTGCGTCCGATCACTCTCTTCCCGTTCCCCGCCATGCAAATCAACGATATGGCAAAAGATGGCAAACGGTTTCTTGTTGTGGAGATGAGCTGTGGTCAGATGGTCGAAGACGTGAAGCTGGCCGTGAACGGGGCGTCGGACGTGGAGTTCTACGGCCGCAGCGGCGGAGCCGTCCCGACACCCACTGAAATCCTTAATGAAGTGCGAGCAAGGTTCGGCAAACCACCTGTTGTGTCGCACTACTCCAGCAGGAAGGAGAGTGCGGTCTAGTGCAAAAAGTATTTGAAAGACCCAAAGGACTTACTGACACTGAGTTTACATACTGCGCGGGATGTCTTCACAGCACCATCCACAGGCTGATAGCTGAGATCATGGAGGAGATGGATATCATTCATCAGACTGTCGGGGTCTGCCCGGTAGGCTGCGCAGTGTTCATGTATGAATATATGGCCTGCGACATTATCGAGGCATCTCACGGCAGAGCGCCGTCTGTTGCGACGGGTGTCAAGCGTATGCTGCCGGACAGGCTAGTCTTCTCATATCAGGGTGACGGTGACCTGGCCTCCATAGGCACCGCGGAGATCGTCCATGCGGCAGGCAGAGGCGAAAATATATCAGTCATCTTCATCAACAACACCACCTACGGCATGACCGGCGGCCAGATGGCTCCGACCACTCTGATCGGCCAGAAGACGACCACATGTCCATCCGGCAGAGACCCGCATGTGAACGGTTACCCAATACGAGTGTGTGAGATGCTGGCGACCCTGGATGGCCCGTCTTATATCGAAAGAGTGGCGCCTACAAGCCCGGCAGGCATGAGTAAGACGAAAAAAGCGATCAAACATGCATTTCAGAATCAGATCGATGGAAAAGGGTTCTCGCTGGTGGAAGTGCTCAGCAACTGCCCCACCAACTGGAGAATGACCCCTATCGATTCGTTCAAGTGGATAGACGAAAAAATGAGCGAGTTCTTTCCCGTCGGAGTATTTGTAGATAGGTAACAGGTGTCGGGTGTTGGGTGCCGGAGCGGCATGTTTACCGTCACCCGTCACCCGACATCCGACACCCAGGAGAAACATATGCATCAGGAAGTTAGAATAGCGGGCATTGGCGGCCAGGGGATTATGTTGATCGGCCAGCTTCTGGCATACGCGACAGTGCTTGAAGATAGAAATGTGGTTTGGTTTCCGTCATATGGTCCCGAGACCAGAGGCGGATCGGCTGAATGCACTGTAATTATGTCGACCGACGAGATCGGTTCACCGGTCTCAGAATCGCCGCACACCCTTATAGCGCTCACTCAGGACATGGTCGACAAATTCGCACCGACCGTCCGGCGTGAAGGGCTGATCGTGGTCAACACTTCACTTGCAAAAAAGCCGGACTATCGGGATGACTGCGACATTGTCGGCATCGACGCAAGCAATATTGCCGAAGAACTCGGCAGCTCGATGGCGGCGAACATGGTGATGCTGGGAGCTTACGTCCAGCTTGTCAAGCCGGTCTCAATGGAATCCATAAATGAGTCCATGACCCAGGCTCTGCCAAAGCGAAACCACAAGTTCATACCTTTGAACACAGCCGCGCTCGAAAAAGGCGCACAAATTATTGACGCAACAATGCATTGACACATGCTCACATATGCTGTTACAATGTGAGTAGGTGAAACACGCTTATGCCATCGATGACGATATCACAAACAACTAACTTCGTCGGCGGCTCCAGAGCGCACTCTCTGCGAATCCTGGAAGACGGCATGTGCTCGCGTATGCATCACCAACACTGGCTGTATGACATTACTTAGAAATGGCCCACGCTGACTTTGTGTCAGGCGTGGGCTTTTTTGTTGGGAGAGTTCGGTATTATGAATCATGATGTCCTCGTCCTAAACAGCGACTATGAGCCGCTCAATATCTGCAACATCAGGCGGGCGATATCGCTTGTGTTTCTGGGCAAAGTCGATGTGCTTCACGAAAGCCCCAAGACGATTCACACCGTAAGCGCCACTTATGTCTCGCCGTCGGTCGTCAGGCTCAGAACCCATGTAAGACGGCCTGTGCCACAGCTCAAACTCTCGAGGCGCAGCATACTTGCCAGAGACAACTATACATGCCAGTATTGCGGGCATAAGAGCAGCGATTTGACAGTGGATCACGTGATCCCCCGAAGGCTCGGCGGACAAAACACATGGGATAACCTTGTGGCCTGCTGCAAGAAGTGCAATGCAAAAAAAGGCGACAAGACCCTCTCTCAGCTTAATTACACTCTCAAGCAAATGCCGAAAAAACCGAAATATGTACCGTTCATCAGCCTGACAAAGTTCATGGCCGGCGCAAATAACGAAGTTTGGAGAGACTATCTGCCCGTGTTCGACCACAAGCCGAATACTCATGCGCCTGAAAGAGAAGTGGTTCCCAGCGCTGCTGGATGAAAAAGTGAAAAGTGCGGTGAGGTGGTAGCGGAGGTCGGGCTCGAACCGACGACGCCCCGGGTATGAGCCGGGTCCTCTAACCAGCTGAGGTACTCCGCCACGCAAGAATATTCTATCAGGAAAAGCCGATAGTAGTCAATAGGCCGGACTCGGCAAAACTGCTTGATTAATCATACGGCTCGGCAGGAGCTTCGCCCTCCCACTTTCACTCGTCATTACGGCTGCAGGAGCCTCGTCCTCCCGGCAGTTATATACGTTGAGCTGATTTAACTACCAAACCATCAGACTATCCAACTATCAGACCATCAAACCAAGCTACAGCCACTTGATCTTTCTGAACCACCACAGCATCCCTATGGTTATCGCGATCATGAGAATAGTAACGTTGCGGAATGCATTCGGCGCATGAAGCCACGGCAAGTATTTGAAGTTCATGCCGTAAAACCCGGTGATGAATGAAAGAGTCATCAGTATCGTGGCCACGACCGTCAGGACCTTCATCACCTGATTGAGCCGGTTGGATACGGTGGACAAATATATATCCAGGCTCCCACTCAATATCTCCCTGATGGTGTCGAGCATGTCGAAAATGCGGATCATTCGGTTATATACGTCCTGAAAATAGACCTTATTTTCACCACCGATGAACGAGAAATCGCGTCTGGCAAGCTCGCTGAATATGTCACGCTGGGGTCCAAGCAGTCGTCGAAGCTCGAAACCATCACGTTTGAGGCTGAAGAGCTTGTTGAGTGACCGCTTGGTCGCGTTTTCCAGCATTTGTGACTCAATGTCGTCCGCCTGATTGTCCAGGTTCTCCACGATCGGGAAATAGCTCTCCACCAAATCCTCTGCAAGCAAATACACTCCATACATCGGTCCGCGAGAACATAATCCCGGCGTGTCCTGATATTCTTTGATCGCATTACTCACGGCGTCACTGGTCTTGTCTTTCGAGGCGATTATGATATACTTGCTGCCCACGAACAGGTGCATCTCGCCAGGCTTGACGCCGTGGTTCTTGTGGTTGCGCTGACCAAGCAGAGTCATGTTAACGTAGAAATGATCCTCGAACTCATACAGATGAGGCCTGCGATATCCGTCCAGGCAGGACTCTATCGCCAACTGATGGAGGCCGAATTTGCTCGCGATGTCTTCCATTTCATTCTTACTGAACTCGCTTATATCGACCCAGAGCAGCGCACAATTGCCGCTGACCAGCGAGCGCCAGTCATCAAGTGACACGTCCTGTTTGAATTTGCCCTCGGTAAATAGATATGTGTTTATCATCGGCTATCCCCTAAAAAACAGCCAAGAGTGGAGAGCTAAGAAACATAAGGTGACCAAGCATGTGTCATTCCCGCGAAAGCGGGAATCTAGGCGCCCTACTTTCATCGCAGCGCTGATTCCTAGATTCCCAGTCAAGCTGGGAATGACATATAAGATACACCTTAGTTTGGAATACACCCCTGAAATGCCTTCCGATTTTGGCAATGATTGTCGCAATCGGATATTGCAAGGTTATGTTCCGGTCGCGATCAGATATCGCGCCCGAACATAGAGTCTGAACGTATCACATTTTGCTCTCCGCTTTCCACTTTCAGCTTTCCACTCCTTCATAAGCGCTAAAGCATTGAGATAGGATCGACATCCACACCGATCTGCCTTCGCAGCGCCGGATTGGAATCAAAGACGCCATTCAGCAAATCAAGCATCTTCTGACGGTCGACAGACCTCAGCAGCATGTGCCATCTATATTCACCACGCAGCTTGGATAATACAGCCGGTTGTGGTTCCATTATTGTAACCCCCATTCGATTGGCCATTCTGCCGGATTTGATCGCCGCAAAGAGTCGTGTCAGCCTGGCTTTGGCCTCGTTGTCATTTTTGTCACGCGAAATAATATTTACCAGTGAGCCGAATGGTGGATAGTCGAGTTCACGCCGTTCCTCCAGCTCAATCTCATAGAAAGCCGTATAATCGTGATTGACAGCACACTTGATGGCATATTGCTCAGGGTCGAATGTCTGAATCACCACCTCGCCGGGGCGCTTTCCCCTGCCCGACCGTCCCGCCACCTGCGAAACCAATTGATATGTGCGCTCTGATGCACGGAAATCAGGAAGATTTAAAGATGTGTCCGCGCTGATTACTCCGACCAGGGTCACGTTCGGAAAGTCCAACCCTTTCGCGATCATCTGAGTGCCCACGAGTATATCGGCCTCCCCAGCTCTAAATGTCGCAAGAATGGAGCCATGCGCGCCCTTGCGGGCAGTCGTGTCGCGATCCATACGGATCACACGCGCTCCTTGGAAAGTCTTTTTGACCTCTTCCTCCACGCGCTCAGTGCCTATTCCGAACTTGCCTATCCTGATGCTGCCGCACTTAGGACATTTATCGGGCGCAGGCATCTCATAATCGCAATGATGGCAGCTCAGTTTTTTGGCGGCAGCATGAAACTTGAGTGAGACAGCGCAATTGGGACAGCGCTCAACGTGTCCGCAGTCGCGGCAGAGCAAAAAAGTGGAATATGCGCGCCTGTTTTGAAAGAGCATTACCTGTTCACCGCGTGATAGGCAATCATTAATCGCGCCTTCAAGACGGCTGCTGAATATAGTGAGCCGGCCCTTGGAATACTCCTCGCGCAGATCGGCGATATGGACTGTCGGCATAGGACGGTTCTCTATCCGGTTGGACATTACAAGCAGTTTGTATTGCCCATTGCGCGCAAGTGTGAATGACTCTATACTCGGCGTGGCGCTCCCCAATACAAGCGCGGCTCCAGCCTGAGTCGCTCTACGAATTGCAACATCACGGCCATTATAGCGCGGTGGGTTGTCCTGCTTATAGCTGGGCTCATGCTCCTCGTCTACAATCACCAGCCCTATATCACTTATTGGAGCAAAGACGGCTGACCTTGCGCCCAGCACGACCCTGGCTTCACCGGATTCGATACGTGCCCACTCGTCGAACCTCTCACCTGCGGACAGAGCGCTGTGCAGCACAGCCACCTGGTCGCCAAACCGGCTCTTGAATATATTCATCACCTGTGTGGTGAGAGCTATTTCAGGAAGCAGTATCAGACTGGTGCGACCAAGAGCCAGAGCATGCTCTATACAGCGCAGATATACCTCTGTTTTGCCGCTTGCAGTAACACCAAAGAGCAAAAAAGGATTATATGCGCCCGAATCTATGGCACGGATAATCTCATCGACGGCAAGCTGCTGCTCTTTGCTGAGGTGAACACGAACCTGCTCGATCTTGGAGAATGCCGGTGTTCGGCGAAATGCCATTTCTATGCGTTCAAGGCAGCCTTTCTTTTCGAGGGCTGCAATGACTGCTGACGATGCACCATATCTCTGTGTAAGCTCGACTGTGGATATGTCGCGGTTAAGGCTCTTGATGAGTTCGAGAAGGTCTGACTGTTTATTCGTCAGACTCACACTCGACTCTCCACTCTCCACTCTCCACTCTCCACTTACACGCACCCCGCGCATAACACGCGGCTTGCCCGCAGGAGCGACAATACTCCATTGCCTCCTTATAGCGCCTTTTGATTCGAGCTGTCTAAGCAGTCGTTGGACTGAAGACTTGTTATCCTCGCTGCAAAGACTCTCGACTGTCGGCTGATCGTCAGATGCCTCTATCTGCTGCATCAGGCGAATTTCTGAGGGGGTGAGATGCGGATGAGTGCAAGATGATGCGGTTAAAACAACCCTTGCCTGCGCTTTATGCTGCATGCCGCCGGGAAGCATTGCGCTCACCACTCTGGGCAGCGAACAAATATATTGTTCTGATATCCACCCGGCAAGGTCGAGCATATCGGATGATAAATGGATGGGGCTGTCTATATCGGCAATGATCGGGCGAGTCTTCTCGACATCGGTGGTCTGCTCCAAACCGATCACATAGCCGATGGCCTGACGAGAACCTATCGGAACCAGCACACATGAGCCGATGCCGACGGCATTCGTCAGGCCATCAGGTATCTCATAGGTCAGTGAATCTAACGGGCTGGACGCCCCTGTGTCCACCAAAACCCTTGCATACAACTAGATACCGGCTTCTTTCTTGAGCAGATTGACCATATCTGTCGCTTCCCACGGCACATCCAGGTCCGTGCGGCCAAAATGACCGTAAGCAGCCGTCTGCTTATATATAGGCCGTCTGAGGTTGAGCTTGTCGATGATGCCGCGAGGTGTCAGATCGAAGTATTTCCAAATCAGGTCGGCGATCTTGTCCTCTGGAATCGCGTTCGTCCGCCATGTGTCGACCATGATCCCCATTGGCTCAGCTTTACCGATGGCATATGCGACCTGGACTTCACACTTCTTGGCAAGACCAGCAGCAACTACGTTCTTGGCCACATAGCGCATCATATAGGCAGCCGAGCGGTCGACCTTGGTTGGATCCTTACCAGAAAATGCGCCGCCGCCATGCTTGGCCATGCCGCCGTATGTATCGACGATGATCTTGCGACCGGTAAGACCCGTATCGCCCTGAGGTCCGCCGACCGAAAAGACGCCGGTCGGGTTGACAAAATACTCTGTCTTGTCATCCACCATGTCCGGCGGCAGTATCGGCTTTATAACATTCTCGATCATGTCCGCGCGGATCGTGCTCTGCGGAATGTTCGGCTGGTGCTGTGTCGAGACCACAACCTTATCGATGCGGACCGGCTTGCCGCCTTCATACTGCACTGTAACCTGGGTCTTGCCGTCCGGCCGTAGATAGCTTATCTCGCCGTCCTTGCGCACGGCTGTAAGCCTGCGCGCCATCTTGTGCGCAAGCATGATCGGCATGGGCATTAGCTCGGGGGTCTCGTCACATGCGAAACCGAACATCATACCCTGGTCGCCCGCGCCGCCTGTGTCGACTCCGACCGCGATATCCGGCGACTGCGACTGAATGGCCGTCAGCACACCGCAGGTCTCGAAGTCGAAACCGAACTTCGCCCGAGAATAACCGATCTGCTCGATTGTCCGGCGGACTATTTCGGGAATTTCGACATACGCGCGAGTGGTGATCTCGCCCGCGACCATTACCATACCTGTGGTAAGTAGAGCCTCACACGCAACTCTGCCCGTAGGGTCCTGCTCCATAATCGCGTCAAGCACTGCATCTGAAATCTGATCGGCCATTTTGTCGGGATGTCCCTCGGTGACCGATTCCGAGGTGAACATGTGCGCTTGAGAACTCAACGTAATTCCTCCAAGAGATGATTTTTAACATAATCGAGAATCGCATTTGCGACTTCCCGCTTCGACATTCTGGGCCAGGACACCTTATCGCCTGCCCGTGAATAGAGCGTGACCTGATTGGTATCGCTCCCGAAAACATCGCTTTCCGGTGAGACATCATTAGCCACGATCAAGTCTAAATTTTTACGCTCCAGCTTGGCTTTGGCATATTCCTCAATATTCTCAGTCTCGGCAGCAAAACCCACAAGGATCGTCTCACCTTTCTTCTGGCCGACCTCTTCCAGGATATCATCCGCCTTATCCAGCTCAAGCGTCCACTTTGCAGACTTTTTTACCTTTTGCTCATGGACCTGAGCCGGTGTGAAATCAGCGGGAGCCGCCGCCGAAACCATAACATTGACATCCTGCAGCCGTGTCAGGACTGCGTCATGCATCTCATGCACCGTCCGTACACCGACCAACTCAACACCATCCGGCGCAGGCAGGTCAGTGGGACCGCTGATAAGAGTGACATTCGCGCCCCGCTTTGCCGCCATCTCGGCAATAGCGTAACCCATCTTGCCGGAGGAACGGTTTGTGATGAACCTGACCGGATCGATCGGTTCCTGGGTCGGACCGGCAGTCACAAGGAGATTGACCATAGAATAGTCTCTCCTGCCGCCAGTGAGCACTTCTTCAACTCTAAGGACGATCTTGTCCGGGTCGACCAGACGCCCGATACCTTCAGACCCGCAGGCAAGCATGCCCTCCTCGGGTTCCATAACGATATACTCATACTGGCGCAGGCGGTCTATATTGGCGACGACAATCGGGTTAGTATACATATTAACATTCATCGCCGGAGCAATAATCACCGGACACCTGACCGCAAGAGAAATTGTGGAGAGCATATCGTCGGCGATGCCGTTGGCCATTTTGCCTATGATGTTCGCCGTGGCGGGCGCTATCAGCAGCAAATCGGCGTCCTGGGTCACAGAAACATGCTTGATCTCGGGCTTTGCAGGCTCATCGAACAAGCCGCACAAGACCGGATTTTTGGTCAGTGACCAGAATGTAGGCGCACCGACGAGGTGCTTCGCATGTTCGGTCATGACTACATGCACGTCCGCGCCGCACTGCACAAGTGCGCTCGCAAGATATGCGGACTTGTATGCTGCTATGCCGCCCGTCACTCCAAGGATTATCTTTTTGCCCACCAGCGGGGCTTTGTGTCCATTACTGTTTGACTCTGAGGTGTTCTGCAATGATTACCGCCTTCAATTCCTGTGCCGCCTTGGCCAGGGAGTCGTTTTCGATAATATATTCATAATGCGGGATCTGGTCGAGTTCACCGCGTGCATTCGATAGACGTTTCGCGAGGTCGTTCTCTGACTCGGTGAGTCGGCCTCGAAGCCTTTTCTCCAACTCTTCAATGGACGGCGGAGCCAGGAAGACCATCACCGCGGAGGGCATCTGCTTCTTTACTGAAAGGCCGCCCTGGACATCTATCTTGAGGATTACATCCACACCTTCAGAGAGCCGCTGCTCGACCCATTTGCGTGGAGTGCCGTACATGTTGCCATGAACATTGGCATACTCCAAAAAATCGCCCTCATCGATGCGGCGCTGAAACTCATCTTCGCTAATGAACGTGTAGTCTATGCCGTCGACTTCGCCCTGCCTGGGATCGCGTGTTGTGGTCGTCACACATCGACTGAAGTTGGAATATATCTTGGCAAGCTCAAGCAGCACAGCGTCCTTACCGACACCAGACGGACCGGAGAGCACGATCAACAACCCCTCGCTCCGTATGTGCCTGCTCCATGTCCGAATCACGCTCATCGCGCTATAATACCTCTGGCCCGGATTATGCGCTTAGTGAATAATCCGGGTCTCTGAGAGCATTATTCACATTTCTCGTGAATAATGCGGGCTAGATTTACCAGAGTATAGCACGCTGATTGAAAGGTGTCAACGCACGAAACAGCACGCTTAATGAACGCAGGAGCTTCGTACTCCCGGCTTTTAGCAAAAAGCAATAATGATGAAATGCCATTTGCTTTTTTATATCTCTACAGGTATCATAATCACGCTTGGAGTATAAGCTCTCTTATAACACATTTACTCAGCGTAAATTGCTTAACAATCAGACAGGAGGTATGCATTGTTACCGGAACTTATAATAATCGGCCTGATTATAGCGTGGCTGACAGGCGGCAAGCTGGACAGACTCGCCGACCTCAAAATCAGATGTGTCTGGGTGCTGGTCCTGGCCGTGGCGTTGAGTTTCACCTCCTGGGCGTTTCGGTTTTCACCGACACTCAGGGAGATGCACTGGCTGGCAGGAATTGTCCAGATGGCCGAAAAGTTCGCATTCCTGGCCTTTGTGCTGGCAAATCTGAGGATCGCAGGGGCAAAGCTGGTTGTGACGGGAATGGTAGCAAATCTCCTGGCATTAAGCGTGAACGGCGGGCTTATGCCTGCTTCCAAGTGGGCAGTGGTATTTGTCTTCGGCAAAAAAGCCATGAAAATGCCCATCCACAATTCATTGATGGACTCAAGCACAAAACTCGGTTTCTTGTGCGATATAATACCAATGCGATGGCCATATGCGCTGCTGCCTGAAATCTGCAGCATAGGCGATATCCTCATAACACTCGGAATCGTCGTTGCGATAATAGTGGGAATGCGTATGCCCTCGCACAAAGAAATCAAAGCATCTGCTGAGGCGTAGATTGACTGTCAGAGATGTTCGAGAAAACTGGCGCACGCTGTTACCCCTTGCGTGCATAATCATATTGGCTGCCGCGCTGAGGCTGATCGGCCTTAGGTGGGGTCTGCCGAACGAACTGCACTCCTATTCATACCACCCCGATGAGTTTCTGATCCTGGGAGCCGCGCTGTTTGTGTATCTAAATCGTTCGCTGGATCCAAAGCTCTATAACTACCCATCACTGTACATATATCTGTGTACTATCGCGATTGCCATAGCCTTCAGATATGGATTATCGGGCAGTCTGGACGCGCCTTATCTGGCTGCGCGCACTGTGACAGTCATCATAGCGATATGTGCCGTTGTGGCTACATACTGGGCAGGGCGTGAGTTCTTCGGTAAAGCCCAGGGACTGATTGCGGCTCTTATACTGGCTGTCGCGCCGCTGCATGTCCAACACTCACACTTCGCCACAGTGGACGTGCCGAGCACACTGTTTATTGCACTGGCGCTGGGATATGCCGCGCTTGTGTATAGACGGGGCGACTGGCGTGACTATCTGTGGGCTGGGGTCATGACCGGCCTTGCCGCAGGCACAAGGTATAACGCCGTATTGGTGATCTTATCTGTAATCACTGCCCACTTCCTTCGCGCAAAGCTGAACCGGTCGTCTATCCTGTCAGGCAGGCTGTGGGCATCTATAGGTTGCATGATCGCAGCGTTTGTAGTCTCGACTCCCGGATGCATTCTGCACACAAACGAATTTATCCACGGCCTGACATATGAAATGAAGCATGTCAGCAGCGGACATGGATTGGTGTTCGCGGCGACCGGCAATGGATTTATCTACACGTTCACAAGCTCGCTCGTCTCCGGTCTGGGACCGTTACTGGCACTTATTTTCTTGTTTGCGGTAATCGCGGCATTAGTAAAGCGCGACAGGCAGACACTTATAATACTTGCCTTTGTGATCCCGTATTATGTGCTCATTTCACTCTCTCAAGTGCGCTTTGCCCGCTATACACTGCCGCTGTATCCTGCGATTGCGATATTATGCGCCTGGGTAATGTGCAGATGGTGGAACTGGCTGAGGGGAAAACCCATGCTCACGATTGGGGGATGGATATGGGCAGTGCTCTGTTTTTGCGCTATAACCTTTGCATTTTTCTTTAGTATAATACTCGACACGCTGTTTGTGATGCAGGCTCCGCAGGACTGCGCGGCAAAATGGATATTCAAAAATGTGCCCAGGCACGCAAGTATCGGCATGATCGACCCACCGTGGTTCTACAGCCCGCCGCTCTCGAAAGACTTCGGGTTCGGCACCCTGCCCCAGCGCATGGAGGCAATAAACAATACGCCTTACAAGATCGTTGTATTTTCCAAATATGACAAGCCGGACAAGTGGTGGAGCAATGATGCGCCAGACTGGGTCATCGTCTCCGAATATGAAATTCGTGACGCTCTCCGACTTCATAACAACAGGAATCTGACCCCGGATCAAAAGGCGCAGGTTAACCGCATTCTAGCCGACCTGAAGATGATTGACGACCACTATGTCATGCGCAGGGTCTATGGCGGGATACTGGACGGTATGGACCTTTATACTGAGAATCTGCCGCACGATATGCGATATGTCAGCCCACAGATAAAGATATATGAGCGCAAGAAATGATAGACTATCATATCCAAAGGTTTCTGGACTATATTTCTGTCGAACGAGGACTGTCACAAAACACAGTGGCATCATATGGGCGGGACCTCTCTCAGTTCGCATCATTCCTGCTCAAGCGCAACGTCACTGAGCCGGATAAAATCGATAACGACTGCATGGTCGCGTTCCTCGATATGCTCAGTAAAGAAAAATATGCACAAACCAGTATCGCACGCAAGATCACGGCTGTCCGCGGGTTCATCAAATATCTCTGCTCCGAGCGTATTATCGAAAAAAATCCACTGCACGCTTTCGAGACACGAAGACCCCCGATCAGACTGCCGAAATCTCTGGATGTGGAAGACCTGGCCAGCCTGCTCGATTCGCCTGATATTCATGATGACCTGGGTCTGCGTGACAAGGCTATGCTTGAAACATTATATGCATGCGGACTTCGGGTTTCCGAACTCATTGCCCTGAAAGTGGAAGACTTGAACCTGAACATGGGCTTTATTAAGTGCATGGGCAAAGGCAACAAAGAGCGTGTCGTACCGATTGGTGAGATTGCCGGTGAGTATGTCAGGGCTTACATCGACCGCGTGCGAGGCAGGCTTGCGGGTATACATCGCTCCGAATATTTGTTTCTGACCAAGCAAGGCAAACCTATGTCGCGCGTAATGTTCTGGAAGATAATCAAGAAATACGCCGCACAGGCTGGCATCACCAAATCCATCACTCCGCATATGCTCAGGCACTCATTCGCCACTCATCTGATCGAACGTGGAGCCGATCTGCGCAGCGTGCAGGAAATGCTCGGGCATGCCAGCATAGCGACTACTCAAGTCTATACTCATGTGAGCCGCGACCATTTGCGCGAGGTGTATAAAGAAACGCATCCGAGAGCATGACTGCCTACAGAATTCTCTTCGTTCTTCCGAAAGGATAACCAAGAACACATAAAGAGGTCCTATCCATTGGAGGACAAAAATGAAAAGAGCACTACTGGTTGTTCTGCTCTGTTGCTGCCTCGCTATTCCACTGCAAGCTGCGGATTATCACTATCGGGTTTTGGACAACATGACTGGTGGCAACCTATCGTTATACCAAATTTCAGCCGTGTCCGATTCTGGACGCATATTCGGTTTTGGCTGGGATAATGAATCTATGTGCAACAGCGCTGTCACCTGGTCATCTCAGACCGGATTTAGTGCCTTACCTTCGCCAGTTTCTTATTATGATTATGGTGTTTGTGATGCCAATCGGTCCGGGCAGGCTGTAGGCACTGCTTCCTACACATCCCCCGAGTGTCCTAATTGGAATTATAGCGCGATCCGATGGACATCAGATGGAACAGCCTCCTCGTTGACAGTTCCAGGTTACCAGAATGCACAGGCATATGCCATTAATAATTTGGGCTGGGTTGTGGGTTTTGCTTCAGATGGATTGTCTGGTAGTCCTATAATGTGGAATCCATACGGAATAGCAATTACTCTAGACGGTTTACGAGTTGCAAATGATATTAACGATAATGGTGATATTGTTGGTTGGAGTGGCGATGGCGCTAATGGCCAGGATATGTGGGCGACAATTCGGCACCCGAATGGCACTACTCAGATACTGTGTCATGGAGAAGCTTTCAAGATCAGTAATTCAGGGAATGTAATCGGCAGTAGTTTTTTCTGGAGCAGTAAAACAGGCGTCATTGACATCTCCATAGACCTGCCTTATATTGATGGATTTTGCCTGTCAGATGTGAATGATCGCGGCGAGGTTGTCGGATTCTACAGGGTTTGGGAGCCCATGTTTGATGAACCGTACCCATTTGAATGGGTGCCTAATGAATATGCTTTTGTATGGACTGCCGATAGTGGCATTGTAAATCTTGGAAAGATGAGCGGACTAGAGGCGAGCAATGCCTTCTGTATAGACGATTCTGGGCGAATATACGGGACGTCGTCTGACGGACTGGTTATGTGGGAGCCGGTAACGACTCCCGAGTGCACGAGCATACTCTCGCTAATGGTCGGCTTGGGCGGGTTGGGATTGCGGTTCAAACGTGGTCGCATTTGAATGAATTGGAGATATAGTTGATGCAACGCTGTATTATAATTGTGCTCGATTCAGTCGGCATAGGTGCTCTGCCTGATGCAGACAAATTCGGCGACGCTGGGTGCAATACATTTGGGCATATTGCCGAGTCTGTAGGTGGACTCAATCTGCCTAATATGGCAAGGCTGGGTCTGGGAAATATTTCGCCCATAATGGGCGTGGAGCCTGCAACGGAGCCTGCCGGATGCTATGGCAAAATGGCGGAAGTCTCTCAAGGCAAAGACACTACCACCGGCCACTGGGAGATGGTGGGAGTTATAACGGAGCGCGCGTTTCCTGTCTACCCGGATGGATTCCCAGATGATGTCATCGGCAAATTCACAGCGGGCATAGGACGAAAAATACTCGGCAACAAGGCGGCATCCGGCACTGAGATCATCAAGGAACTTGGTGAAGAGCATATGCGCACAGGCCGGCCAATCGTATACACATCCGCGGACAGCGTTTTTCAAATAGCCTGTCATGAAGACATAGTGCCTGTGGATCAGCTATACGAGTGGTGCATATTCGCACGAAAGATGCTTGTATCTCCGCACAACGTGCAGAGAGTAATAGCCAGGCCATTTATCGGTGAGCCTGGTTCGTTCACACGCACTGAGCGCCGCAAAGATTTCTCTCTCGAACCGCCTCATGAAACACTGCTTGATTTGATCGCGAAAAATGACGGCAGCGTAATTGCAATCGGCAAGATAAACGACATATATGCAGGCCGGGGCATCAGCACATCTATCCATACCGCCAACAATCACGAAGGGATTGGCGCGACAATTGCAGCAATTGCCGGAGGTGAAGGCTCGCTTGTCTTTATAAACCTGGTGGACTTCGATATGCTCTACGGCCATCGCAATGATCCCAAAGGTTATGCCAATGCCCTCATCGAATTCGATGCAGCGCTGCCGTCGATCATGGGAGCGATGGGCAATGATGATATCCTATTCATTACGGCCGACCATGGCTGCGACCCCACTACGCCGGGCACGAACCATACCCGCGAATATGTGCCTCTTTTGGTCTATGGAAAGAAAGCTGCTTGCAGCGTAGACCTGGGAATAAGATCGTGCTTCTGCGATCTATCGGCAACAATAGCGGATATACTCTCCATCCAATATGATCTGCCGGGCAAATCTTTTATGGACTCTGTAATAGCATAGAGCATACTGGGCTAAACTACTAACTCAAGGACCTTGCTCAGTGAATCAATTGTCGACCCCTGCCATTCAACCGCATCGATACGATCCACACCATAATCTCTATCATATTCCATCTGGATCAATACCGGGTGCATGCCGACCTCCAGCACGCCGGTAAGCTCACGAGAACTGCCGTCTCCCACGTAAAGACAATCCTCAGCTTTTACGCCAAGCCTATCGCAGGCAAGCTGATATATGAGCGGGTCGGGTTTGGTTATCCCCTCCAGACATGAGAAAACACACGCATTCATCAATGGACCGAAGTCGGACTCATCCCATAACATGGGTATCTCCGACCCGCATACAGTGATCAGACCGACTTTGTGGCCGGACTCTCGCAGCTTGTGCAACGTCTCTATTGCGCCTGTTCTCGGCTGGAGTTCGCGGCGATAGTAGTCAAGTCGAACCTCTATGGCTGCGTCAATCTGCTCCCGGCTCGGCTGGATACCCAGCAGAGTGCATACATGTTTGAAATCATCCGCAACACCGCCGTAACGACCAAGGTCCCTGTCGGGCATAATCTGCCGCCATGCCATGCGAAACTCATCATAACCCACGGAAAATATCTGAGCTATAGTTTCGTGTGAGCGCTGCCAGTCCTGGGCAGGAAGGTAGTCGACCAGTGTCCCAAACAAATCGAAGATTACTGCGTTGTATTTCATCCTTATCTCCTGTCTATGATCGAATCCCTTTCTGGACCCACCGACACCATCGATATTGGCACACCAGCCAGACGCTCAAGTTCGTTCACATAACCCTGTGCCGCAACGGGCAGCTCGGACATTTTGCGGGCGGATGCGGTCTTTTCGGACCAGCCCGGCATATCTTTATATACGGGTTTTACGCGCGACATCGCATCGGTTGTCGGGAATGAGCTGAGAGTCTTGTCGCCGTCTTTGTATTCGACGCAAATCGGCAGAGTAGGCTCACCGTCAAGCACATCAATCTTGGTGAGCGCCAACTCAGTAAATCCCGCGACACGGCACGCCCACTTGACCGCCACTGCATCGAACCAACCGCAGCGCCTGGGTCTGCCCGTAGTGGCGCCGAATTCGCCGCCGCGCTCACGCAGCGCATCGCCCTTTGAATCGGAAAGCTCTGTCGGGAAAGGTCCAGCACCAACTGCGGTCGTGTAAGCCTTCACTACACCTATAACCCGCTCGACACTCCTCGACGGAACGCCCGCACCAGCGACCATACCTGCAGGAGTTGGACAGGAAGACGTTACGAATGGGTATGCGCCCCAGTCCAGGTCGCGCATTACTCCGAGCTGACCTTCTAGCAAAACCTGCTTGCCCGCATCCAACGCATCGCAGATCGGATTGATAGTATCGCCGATCATGGGTCGCAAGAAATCTGCTGCTTCTTCGACTTGTGCGAGCACTTCTTCTGTCGTGATCGGTGGATGGCCATACGTCGCCAAAAGTCTGTTTTGCCAGGCTAGAGTGTCAGCCAGCTTCGCGCGAAACACGCTCATATCCAGCAGGTCGCCAGCGCGCAGCCCCCTGCGTGAAGCCTTGTCTGAATATGCCTGGGCGATCCCCTGCCCCGTCGTGCCTATCTTTGAGCCGCCCTTGCGATGCTGCTCGTCGAGATTGTCCATCAGCCTGTGATATGGCATTATCAGATGCGCACGATCCGATATGAGCACCCGGCTGATATCAGCGCCCGCCTTTGCAACAGTTTTGAGTTCTTCGACCAGGCTGGATGGGTTAATCACTGTGCCAGCCCCAACTATACAAAGAGCCTTTGGGTTGAATATCCCCGATGGAACACCATGCAGGGCAAACTTGCCGAACTCGTTGACGATGGTGTGCCCGGCATTCGGACCGCCCTGACATCGGATTACTATATCCGCCTGTGAGGCCATCAGATCGACTATTCGACCCTTGCCCTCGTCCCCCCATTGGACTCCTGCTACTACTGTGACCGGCATGATTGTTGCTCCTTCTCCGATAACCGGATGCATTACCAACGCAGGGTGCATCCTAAGATAAACTTGTCATTCCCAGCTTGACTGGGAATCCAGGACCTACGCTCCTATGGAAGCTGGGTATCTGGATTCCCGCTTTCGCGGGAATGACACAGGTTTGCTTTCCTTTGACACCCATATTAGCCTGACAGATGTATTCTACCTCTGATTGTGGTATAATTCAAATTGATTATTATTATGATTCACATAAGAGGAACTAATGCATGGAACTCTTTCAACTTCGCAGTTTTCTTAAAGTGGCTCAAGAAGGCAGCATCACTCGCGCTGCCGAGGGACTTTTTATTACACAGCCTGCTGTGACTGCACATATTCAGTCACTGGAGAAGGAGTTGGGGGCATCCCTATTTGATCGCACCGGGCGAGGAGTTCAACTCACTGAAGCGGGACACGCTCTGGTGGATTATGCGAAGAAGTCTCTCGCAATCCTGGACGAATGCAGACAAGTCATTGCCGACCTCGGCTCATGTAAAGCAGGCACGCTGATAATCGGCGCAGGGGTCACTACCAGTATCTTCCTTCTGCCTAAGTGGCTGGGTATATTCAGAAAACAATACCCCGATATAGACGTGATTGTGCGCACTGGACGAAGCAGGGAAGTGGCTTCGATGATCCTTAATAGAGAGATCGACCTAGGGTTTGTGACATCGCCTGTCGAACATGCGGACCTGCGGATCACCGGCCTCTGTGACGAAAGCATACAACTTGTCGCATCCCCAGGATGGTCCGGCAAAGGAAGTTCTATTGCGGCGCATGATCTGAGCGAGGCTCCGCTCATACTCTTTCCAAAGAACAGCGGTTTCAGAGATTACCTGGATAGAATCTTTGCCAACGCAGGCATAACCCCCAAAGTAAAGATGGAATCTGACAGCTTGGAAGCCATCAAGAGCTTTGTGGAGTCCGGGCTGGGCGTCTCATTCCTGCCGATGAGTGCGGTCGAAGAAGAGATTGCTTCGGGGACGCTGATTGCACTTGAGACAAGCTGCCTGCCCAATTTGGTGCGAAAGACATCAGCCATATATAGAATCGACCGCTATCTGAGCGCATCGGCACGGGCTTTTCTGGAGATTTGCAAAGGTCAGTGACTACTGCACATACTTCATCTTCTCCTTTGCCGACTCATTCGTGGGGTCGAGCTCCAGAGCACGCAGAAATTGCTTTTTGGCCTCATCACGATTACCCAGGTGAGACAGGCACCAACCCAGTTGGACATGACCCTCGGGATTATTGGGTATTTGCCGCACATACTCGGCATACTGCGCGCGAGCCTGGCGGAGGTTGTCCATTTTGTGCTCATAATAATACAAAGCCCCATTCAGCCTCGCCAATTGAAACAACCAGTCCAGCGAACCCCAGCGCCGATATCCTTCCTGAGCAATCTTGTACGCTTCGTCCCGGCGTTTCATAGCCGCAAGCGACTGACACTTTTTCAGCAAACAGCCGTAATTGGGTTCTTTTGACGCCTTAATTCCCCGCTCTGCCAGGTTTAGTATCTCCGGCTGGTCGTCAGGCTTGTTGGCTTGGCACATCAGCAGAGAAGCCCTTACTAAACAAGCGTCCGAAGAACCTGCTCCAAAGGCTTTGTCTGCCGTCATGAATATCTTGTCGAGTTGATCTCTACTCCCACCCCACTGCCGAAGATATCCACGGCCATACTCTATATATGTGCTGGTGTCTTTTGGACTGATTTCAAGAAGCTTTTTATATGCCTTGTCTCTCTGGTCGTAATTGCCGAGTTCCAGGCTGACTTGCATCATTTGATACCATGCCAGGCTGCAGTTTGGGTCCACTTTTGCAGCGATCATTGCTTCGCGCAGACACTTGTTTGAATTATCCAACCAATCCGAATACATCTGTTTGTTCATATTTCTCATATAGTGACCCTGACGCGCACATGACGCAGCCGCACTATAGTCATTTGCAAGAGACGCACGCAAATAGGTATTGTCGGACCACAGACTTACTGCCTTTTTGCCCTCGGCTACTGCCATTTTCCCGTTCTGGCGGCATCTGGCCACATAAGCGAGCATAGAATGGACACCTGCCATCTTGGGGTCGGATTTCGCTAACCAGGTAAGCTCTTTCTCGGCACGCTCATAGTCATATTGCGACACAAAAAGCATGGCTTGCAGCATTCTTGTGGCTGAGTTTGCTGGAAATTTGACCTCAAGCCCGGAGAGCAGCTTCTGGAGCCTAGTATTTGACTTGATCTGTGGAGCCGTGGACGGACTGTAATAGTAATATTCCAACAATCGAATCACGGCAAAAGATGATCCAGGGTCCATTCCCACCATCTGCCAGCGCATGGCCTCTTTCTTTTTCATGTCAGGCTCTTTGAAGCTATTGGCGTAAACTTTTAGAATCTGCGGGTTTGTGAAGTTTGGTTTGCGGAGTTCGGCAAACTGCTGTTTTGTGGGTTTGAGCTTCATAACGGACAGAAGTTTATCGACAGCCTGAAGTTGCATATTGCCTATGTCCGAAATCACACCAGAGAGCTTGATCTCGCTTTTTGACGAGGGCTTATACGTATCACAGGCCCACATAACTATGTCGACATTATTGCCGGACATCTTCAACTGCCCTGTCACGGCATATCGTACACCCATAGAGCGGCCAATTTTTGCTGCCTGTTCAATAGACGGAACAGCAAATGAATCGCCTAAATCCTGGCACAGCCTTGCTGATATCTGTGATATTGATGGCTGCTGAGTGAGACAAGTCGGAGCACAATGCAGCCTGTCCGCCAGAGCACGCGCAAAGCCGATTGAATATAACATC
The DNA here is from genome assembly GCA_021371935.1 of bacterium. Lineage (NCBI taxonomy): Bacteria > bacterium. The sequence continues at coordinate 26,238 of JAJFVF010000007.1, read as the reverse complement.
GCATCCGAATCACCTTCGCCACTAAAATTGAACACGGCGAGTGTGTCTGTGGACTTTTGCTTAGGTACCTGAACGTGTATCGGTTTACTTGCATGGCGCATACTCACACTGCGGGGCATATACTTCACCAGCAACCAGACGCCGGCGCCCATGCTTCCAAGAACGATAACGCCTGCTACAAGCAGAATAGCTAATACCGACTTCTTCATCAGACCCTCCCAGGATGGTTGAATCACATACTCATAGATTCTCAATATTCCAGGCCGACTCCTGCAAAAAGACCAATAAGTTTGACAGCGTATCGGCTGTGATGGTACACTTTGCACTGGTTGCTATATGCGCGAGGAGGATGAAAGTGTACGTTGGAAGAATAGTTGCGGTCGGCAAGACTGATAAGCCGTTTGTGGCATACAGAGTCTCATCGAGGTCGTTTCCAAACAGAGTGGCCAGGATCACCGGCATCGGAGCCGCTATACAGCCGCTTGACCCGGAGGATATGAAAAAGAACCCGTATATCGCATACAACTGCATCCGAGTATCGGAAAAAGGCACAGTCGTATCAAACGGGTCTCACACTGACCCGATTTTTGAAAAGATTGAAGCAGGCATGGCTCCCGATATGGCTCTGCAGACAGTGCTTACTGAAATGGGATTTGAAAAAGACGAATACAACACTCCTCGCATTGCAGGCGTGGTGACCGACACGGTCGGATATATAGGAACTGTGCGCGCGGATGGAGTGGAAGTCTCCAGCTTCGATCTTGAGAATAACTCATGCCATGTCATCTGCACGTATGAGATGGACAGGGTCGAGAGCAAATGCTATCCGTTCGTAGCCGAAAATGCATCTGATGCCGCAAAATATGCAGTGGACGGCGGAATCTTTAAAGAACTGGAAAAGCCGATCTGCGCCGCCGCATGGATGGACGAACTGACGGTTTATAATCCGCACGAATAAACTCAAAGCCCTCATCCATTAGTGGAAGAGGGCTTTGCACAATTTCTTTTCTTCTCAGTCGATAGTGAATGGATTGCTGCAGAGTGAACCATCGGTATAGGTGGATTCACCCTCAGCATATCCGTCGGCAAAAACAGCAAGCAAGTCTGCCGGAATATATCCCTTTGGGTCATTATGGCTTGCCGCCGTCTTTGCTGCGTCCAGCAGCGCTTTGGAAAATGTTATATCGCCCTCTCTGCTGTCTTTGATGTCTGCTTTATATTGACGCTTGGCAAGATCGAGGCCGTTGATTGTTACAAGCCAAGGCATCGATCTGATTGCCTCAAACAACTGCCCGCCTGCAGCCATCCGGCTAACGCTGTCTGCATCCTTGCTGTCACGAATACTCTCGATGTGATTTATCAGCATGTTTGCATATTTGCTCGGCTCTATCTGCTCGAGAGTACCTTCGACCTGACCGTCCTGTTCGGCTGATAATGTCACACCAACTTGTTCCTCGGCAAGAGCCAAACTCTCCGCATACTTAAGCGTTTCGACGGCAAGCATTGCTTCCGTGCGAGGCATGTTGTCTACCTCCCCACAGGTCTTAGTGGCTGCGGGAATTATATACTGCTGAATAATCGCCTTTCTTTGCTGAATCTGTTCGAGACGACTTGGAGCGGTCGTTCCCTCGCTGCATATGCTCGCTAATACTGCCATAATGATATATAGTGTTAGTTGTCTATGTCTCATCACTGCCTCCGGACGGTTCTTCATTTGCAGTCTCCTCGTCGACAGGCTCTTGCATATCCAATGCCACTTTTTTCTTCCTTGAGGGTCTCGACCAAAATGTCAGCATCACCACACTCAACAATATGCAAACCGCGAACCCAATGTTCATCAGTCCGATAATGCCGGAGTATTTGTCCATGACCCTCGCTCCGGCAAGAACTGTGATTTTGTCGAGTTCAGCCTTTGTGATCGGCACAGGACTCATGCCTATCGACTTCTGCATCTTCACATAAGAATAAACAGTCGCAAACCACAGCGCAAAAGTCTGCTTATGTTTTTCCGCATCCTTAAAAGCCTGATCCCCGTTCTTGAGACCGACCAAATTTGCTGCCCAACCCGTTTTCTCAGAGAGCTGCGGCAGAGGCGGCTTCACAGGAAGAGTTATCAACTCGACAAGATCACCGAGCGCATCGACATCACTGCTGTCATGAATATTTGCGGCTATAGTGCGTGCTTTGGACTCGCGCTCTGAAGCTATTTTTCTGGCATCCAGAACCACCATGACGCGTCCAATCATACAGCTAACCGCACACAGCATAAAAAACAAACCCAGCCTCAACAAATACCTCTTCATCCCGTTTCCCTTTCGTTGTTTTATATGACTCAACGGCTTTCAGCATAGTTGTTAAAATCACAGGAGTATTTCCACCAATTATTCTGCTTGCCGTCTGAATTGACACCGGCCTTATTGGGCAGGTGCTGCAGCCACCAAATGTGATGGAGCCGCATGTCGCCATAGCCCCATTCGCTGCAGTTCACCAGCCGCTGGGTGACGTCCCCCAGCAGGTTCGGCCAGTTATACAGCCAGTCGTCACATGTGCTCCAGACATAATTTGTGTTGCCCCAGTCGTAGTCAGACTCACTGTTAGGGGCATAATGACAAATACCGCATGCGGCCTGGTCGGCCTCGATCTGATCGTACATCCTGAATGCGTCCCAGTTGTTAGTGACGGGCCAGGTCGGAAGCCACCAGTCTGTCGGTGAATAGACATGGCTCATTACACATTCAGTTCTGTGGCAGAAGTCTTCGAGCATGCAATCGACATCGCGCTCGTAATTAAACCCCATCATCACGAAATTGCGCCCTGCCTCGGAGACGGTGTAGGTTCCACCGTTCACGAAGAACGGGTCAGGGCCCGCCATAGCAGCCTCCCAACCGGCAAAGCCCGACGGTGCGCCAAAGAAGAATACCTCGTCTATCTCATCATTAGCGATGCGCTCGGCAATGGTATACGGCTGATTGTGCGGATATGTGGTGTCTGAGATCAGGCGGTAGTAATCGGCTGTGCCCTCATGCATAGGATCGGTCTCTCTGTTCATCCATGCGTATACATAGTCGTCAGCACTATATTGAAAACCATCCTCGAAGTACGGATGATAGTCGGCATCGAACCAGTCAACTATCTCATAATTGCACCAGCCTTCGCTTGCGTCATAAAGATCGCCAATGTAACCCTGAGCAATAAGATATGGGTCGTTCCAGCCAAAAATCTCGTGCGTAATCATATAATCGTATCCCGGACAGATGGGATCGAAATTCACAGCCAGAACACGCATCGTCCTTGGTTCGTTGCCGTCGCTGTCGAGATTAATCAGGTCCGACGCCTGCCTTATGCGAATCGTGCGATGTTTGTTGCTGTCATACCCGAGGTATATGCTCGATATGCCTGTGACGATGGCTTTATTATTCTCGGCAATTGCATTTCTCTGCCATACGGGGACACCTGTGATATCTATCTTGACTCCGTCATATTCGCCGTCGCCGGTCAGGGACGAACCGTCAGAGATATAGGCGTAATCGTCATCTTCGCTTACACCGGTGATTTTGCCCGCAATTCGGACCAAAAGCCCTACATTATTGAGACCCACGCCTTCATAGACGCCCTGCTGTCTGCTGAGGCTTCCTCCACCAAGAGAACGCGTTGGCATGCATAACGGCTCAGTCGTACCCGAGACACCGCGCAACCAGACTGAAGCATCGATATACATCTCGCCTGTGTCGGGATCAGTCTGGACAGTTCCCGATACATATGCGCCTGCATCTATGCTGGGCAAGACTCCGCTGTATCTGACCTGAATCCCGGTCGGAATGAGACTGTCCTGAACATAGAAGCAGTCCTGTGACTCGAACGATGCACTTACATAACCGTAAATTTCCACCGTTTCATCATCATCGAGTAACTTCACCTGACCGACCGGAGTGGTGTTGTGCACAGTGGAGTCGAGCACTGTCAGATTCTTGATGTCGATGAAATCCTGACCAATGCCTGCCCAATCGGTTCCCCAGAAGTTGATTGCTACAACCCTTGACAAATCGAAATCATCATCATCGGGCCACTCAGCCGTGAAGCCATCATCCGTGCAGGTAATCCAAGTCGGGTAATGCGGATCAGGACTCGGTCCATAGGATATGCCGAGGCCGCGCTGGTAGCCGTTGATATCAATGAGAGTGATGAAGATAGGCGCATCAGCATATGGGTTGGTGTTGCCGTAGTCCTGACAGTAACGTGCTGTGTATTGAATGACGGTCTCGTCAGCCGACATGTCCACATATGGACCATAACCCGCTTTTACCAGGTCCACGTTCGGTCCCCAATAATATCCGGCAGCGCCATTTCCTGTAGTCAAATTTTTGCGCACAAAGCCGCCGTCTTGGTCGCTTTCAAAACTCGTATAATCCGTTATCGCGTCTCCCAGCCCTATATCTATCTGTTGATCGAGTGGAATATCGACCAGGGTAGCGGCATGAGAGCACACACTCATTATGAGTAGTAGACTGATTGTTATCCAATTGCGCATTTGGGATCACCTTTCTTGACCATGACATGCAAGCTTAAATATGCATGCGTAGTTTAGCCCAGGTTTGTTCAATAGTCAAGAAATAATTGATCTGTTAAGGCACTATGGGAAGTAGATTACACGCTGCTTTTTGTATTCGTTGAGAGTTGTGAGAACTAGGTGGTCGGCATTTGTGGATATTGTCACAAGGTCGGCAACGATCCTGTCGAGTTCTTCCTGGGACCTGGCATGGATCATTGTGTATATGGAATATGGCCAATCGGGATATGTGGGACGCTGATAGCAGTGGCTGACACTCGGATGTTTAGAGAATCTTATACCGACCTCATCTATCATATCCGGTGAAACAAACCAACAGACCATCGCATTGAACGTGTATCCTGCCATACGATGGTTGAGAACGGCTCCGTAACGGCGCATTACTGAATTTTGAAGTAACCTGTGCGCAACGTTCAGCAATTTGTCCTCAGGTATGTCGAAAGCATCTGCAAGACAGGCAAAAGGTCTTGATACAAGCGGCAGGTCTGTCTGAAGCGCACGGACGGCTGTTTTGAAGTCTTGGTTTTCCATATTGATGGGAATAGCGCTCACACACCGACACTCTCCGCCGGAAGAGTCAGGAGTCTGCTTTCTGCTCACCGCTCCCTGTTCTCCTCCGCTCATCTTCAAAATAACACCTATCTTGAATACTTTTACGTTAGGAAGCAGCATATGGCTCATCACGCCATCGAGTGATGTGAGTGTAGCAAGCTCGGCATGAAGATCACATTCGGGAGGAACTGTCAAAGTGAACCAGAGGTTGTAGTCAGAGTCACGGCTGTAGCAGTGACTGACACTATCGTGCATGGATACTCCGGCTGCAACACGGTCAAGTAATTCATCCGATACCTTGAAAGCGATAAGTGCGCTGTGATATCCCAGCGCGGCCGAATCGAAAATCGCGCTGATCTGCCTGATTATTCCACCGGACTTCATCCTCGCAATCCGAGCCAGCACATCATCCTCATCAATCGAGAGCATTTTGCCGATCAACTCGAAAGGAGCCGGATAAAGCGGAAACTCAGCCTGTGTCAGGTCCAATATGCGTGTGTCGATATCATCCGTTGGTATCTTCATCTGTTATATCATAACATATATAGCAATCTTTCCCGTCAACAGCAGATGTCGATCAAATAATTATCCCAAAACTCGCAATTGCATGTTATAATAATAAGACAACGCTTCTGTACCCGGGTAACATTCCGGGCCTGGGAGCCGGGCTCAAAGATATGGCAACAGGAAAGTTTAGTCCTTGGGTACCCATCTCGAAAAGTCCTTTCGTTCCACAGAAGTCATTAAAACATACCCAGGGGGTAAACAAGTGTCCCAAGACAAAGAAATCAAGTGCAAGGACTGCGGTCAGAATTTTATCTTCACCGCAGGCGAACAGGAGTTCTTCCAGTCAAGAGGTTTCAGCGAACCGATTCGCTGCAAGTCATGCAGGGAGATCCGCAAGTCCCAGAAGAATGACGGCGGCTTCAGAGGCGGTGATCGCTGGTAATTGCTCTCATACTTGATGTATGACACGGAAAGGCCGTCTCTAAACAATGTTTATGAGACGGCCTTTTTTACTCAGCCTTTTTGATAAAACCACCTGTAATCCATACGAGCCAGCTTCAGGTTCGAGTTATCACCATTCCAGTATGTAAGCAAAACCATATCGTCCAGCGGTGTGATGCTGGTATATGCAAATCCCCATGATGTTGCATCGCCGTCATCAACAACTTTGATATTCTCCCAGGTCTCGCCATCATCCCTTGAAATAGCAGAATTGAGTGGGCGACGAGCTTTCTGGTTGTTATTCCAAATTATCAGCAGATCACCTGTCTGAGGCAGCCTCTTTATGCTCGCCGGAGCAAGCGGCGCTTCCAATTGCTCTATAAGCTCTGGCTTGCTCCAAGTCTCGCCCTGATCTGTTGAATATGCTTTCGCAACATAGCCGAGGCTGTTGCGTATCCACATCATGATCCTGCCGTCTGCAAGCTCTATGACACCGGGTTCCTGCGCGCCATCCTTGTTTGTCGGGTCAATATCTCGGATATTGACATAATTCTTGCTCGCGCGCCAACTGTCACCATTATCATCCGATATCAATGTGAATGCAACGAATGGGCGATCGTTAACCCATCCGTCAAATCCGGCACCAAGTATGCGGCCACTCTTTAGCTGGATCAATCGTCCATTGTTCATCCCGGTATAACCAGAATATCCATCCGGCGTCTCGAACTTGATGCGAGGCGTCCAAGTTTTGCATTCATCACTGGACTTTCGCAAGAAAATCGAGCAGTCCTCCATAGAGTCTTTGCTCAGAGACGACATCAGTATCTCGCCATTGGCAAGGCGCAGCAGAGCAGTGGAAAAAGTGGTAACCTTGCCCTCGTTGGGAACAATCAAGCGGTCATTGCCCCAAGTCCTACCGCCATCGGTCGAAGTCTTGCCCCAAACCTCCGCAAAATTAAAATCGCCGCCGCCGCCGTTCCATCTGCCGTATGCCAGCAGAAGACTGCCGTCATTGAGAAGAATGATGTCACCCTCACCGTTTCTTGGATGCTCGGGTGAATATGGAGCCACGACCATATATTCCGGCTCCGGGATTGCTTCAGACATTTGAGTTTAACTCCTTGTTGTCAAAATGACGCTTTCCACTTCGTTCTGCAATTATGCTCGCATGTCCTTCAGTATAGGGGAATATGGGTTGAAAATAAAAATCCCTCCAGCTATTTAGGCTGGAGGGATTTTACACGCACCAATAATAATTAATCTGCCTTTAATCTATGATTGGGCAACCATTTCTTTGCTAATATTTCTTTTAATAACACAGGCTGCGTCTTATATACGGCATGACCATCACAATAGGCTAGATTGGCTCCTTTGTAGTGAGTTATACCTACCGGATCAGAATCCAAATCCTCCCACGCAGTATTACCATCGTTGCTACGTTCTTCTTCAAGAAACATCATGATCTGACTTGCACGACCACTAGTATCAGCTGACAAATTTTGTGTTTGAAGATCCTGGTTCATTCCATAGGTAACTTCTATATGATACTTGGGGTAAAGAGTAGGACAACGAAATACTTCTACACTGTTTACATACTTGAAAAGGCTTCCATTTTCCGCATGCCAATCGGACGCTCCACTAGGCCCAACTCCGCACCAGGTATGGGCACCAGTTTGCGGTTGGGTTAATGGCATTTTGCCATTGTTTGCATCACAATACATAAAAGCACCAGTTGCAATTTGCTTTAGATTACTCAAACATTTTGTGGCATTAGCATGTTCTTTTGCATTCGTGTAGACGGGGAACAGTATCGCCGCAAGTATGGCGATAATAGCGATAACAACAAGCAACTCAATTAAAGTAAACCCTCTCCTCATAGCAGATTCCTCCTAGGCAAATATTATTTGCCCGCCCACAGTGCGACTGCCAATATATCTTGACCGCTTTGCCAGAACTACGGTGTTTCTTGATGTTGCAATTGTTATTGCATCGCACCTACATATACATTATGGGTTGATTTCAGTAACTTGTCAAGGGTAAATATTTTCTTTTTGCATGTAACAAGAGATATTTACCCCATCTATATTATTAGACGAAAAAACTGATGGTCAGGTTCAACTCTTAACGCGCATTATTCACGAGAAACGTGAATGATGCGCGGCCCGGACCCGAAATATGCTCGACAAGCATAATTCGGGTTAACTCGCAGCAGCTTGATTTCAAGAGGCTGCAGCTTAATAGTACCGGACACCTCTGCGCCACTCAAAACATCAACTGCACCTATACTTTTACCCTTGTCGGATAACCCTAAACTTACAGGCTCGTTTAGATAATTGCATAGATTGACCAGGATTCCACCAGCAGTTGCGACCTCTTTCCATTCGACACCCCATACGGGATCAGATTTGTCGTCTACAAGCATTATCCTCGGTGCAATTCCCCACTCCGACAACTGCGACAGGAACCGGGCATGGAGGTCGCGCTCACTTGTTACACTCGGAATGTATGCGATCCTCTGCGCGTCAAGACTTGACGACCTCTTCTTGTCATACTCGTTATATGCGAGAGTGTCATCTCCGCCAAGGATTACTATTCGGCCTCTGTACGCCTGCAGAGTCTGATATGCCGCGTCAGATAGATGCTTAGCATAAGGAATCATCACAACCTGAGCAGTCGGCACAATTCCAGCTTCCAATTGGCGCTCGGTAATATAACCTATCTTTACTCCACAAAAGCCCAGAGCCATGTATGCTTTCTTTGAACATGTATCATACGGCTCGCCATCATAGACCATGGCAGACGTATCATGCAGGATCAGCACCTGCGTTGGAGCCTGCTGGAGTGCGGTGACCTCATCTGCAGCCCGGTTCAGATCACAATTGGTGATGCCGACGGCCTCCGCACACCCCGGACGGTGCATAATGCTGGCTGCAAAGTCATGCGTCCTGTCATATATGCGCTCCCAAACCCAGATGGTGGTCGCGCTCTGGCCATGGATCGCCTGCTGCCACAATGCTGCCCTGACCACACTGCCAGGAATATACCGCGTGTCTCTGTCGCCGATTATGTGGTTCTCAGAGTCGAACACCGGAGCATCCTTCACAGACCGCTGGAGGTCTTCGCCCCTTGCATTGGTCATCCAGCTCTGAGCAAACTCTCCACCGCCAAAACTCGGCCAGTTCACGGAGTCGTTGCCGTTGATATCATTTACCTGGCCAATGAGGTATGGATCGTTGCCGCTCTGGGGATCAGCATAACCCAATAGGGTCGGTGTCTGGATCTTCATATGCACGGGCAGGTTTGGCGCAATCTCATGCACCGCATCCGCAAGCATCTGATACCAGCTTGCAACAAACTCCTGGTTCCACCGCACACAGTCCAGCCACCTGCCCATAGGGTTCTTCTCGGTCTCACAAGGCGCATACGGCAGCTTTATATCCTCGAAACACGCATAATCAGTGCCCCAGCGATCATTCAGAGTCTTGATATCGCCATGTCTATCCTTTAGCCAGACATGCCAGTCCGCATTGGCATATTCGGAGTTGTCGCCGTAGGAAGTCGGTTCGTTCGCAACACAGATACTGTGGAGAGCCGGATGATCCTTGATAAACGGAATCAGCGCACCCACATGCCGCTTTATCATCTCTCGACAAACTGGGTCACGGTTGATATAGTGCATCCAGGCATTCTTGGAATTGCTCTGCATCTTGTCCTTGACCCATCCCGGAAGATAATGCGGGCTGAGCAGCAGATTTACGCAGACTCCAGACTTCTGCGCTCTATCCAGCAATGTCAACAAGTCGCGCGCAGGCTGGTCATTTACTTTATTCTCCTCGGGCAGAGTGCTCGATGGTCCGACCTCGATCTGGATTATATTAGTCCCATAATTCGGCCACTTCTCCATATCCGCACGCACCTGACCGAAATGGCCATAGCCGGTAAAGAATACGGGACGCATCTCGCGCCCGGATTTACCCGGTGTCACTGTCGGAGCTATAAAAGAACTGCTCTTTATCACCGGGCGAGCATCACCCGTCCATCTCGGAACGCAGGCAAGAGCACGTTTACCCGACAGAGCTTCGGATATCTCCTTGTCCAGCTTTTGCTCGATAGAATCCATGTCGAAAAGAGCTTCGGATGCGCGCTTGACTTCGTTCTTATCGACATCCTCTTTCGCATAACCGATGAAATTTTCCAGCACCGTATAGCTCACCATTGGGTAAGAAATATCTTGACCCTGGGTCTTTAGCTGTTCAAGTTTTGTCATCAAACTTGGCAATACTTGCTCAAGGCGCTGCAGACCAGCTCTGGTATATGACTGAGAATAGAACCTGACAGTGGTCCCGGCTGAAGCAAGTTCCGTGTCACCGTCAAGGATGCGTAAGGTTACGACCCTTGGCGTATATTTTGCGCTGCTTGAAGTGCCGCCGACCATTATCTGCACCAGCCCAGGCTCAAGCCTTACACTTTTTTTGATGCTCTTTTTGGATATTGATGCCTCAAGAACGGCATTTATGCTTCTCGTAACGTTCAACAAGAAAGGCACGCTGAAGCTTCCATCGGTCAGAAGCTCCATATCCCGGCTCTCAGGCCACAACTGGAGTATATACGCCGTGCCGTTGGGAACTTGGTCATAGGTTGCATGATCGCTCTGTTCGAGCTTGAAGTCGTCGAGCCACAGACCACTTGTCGGAGATTCGGATTGAACGTATATGCCGAGATTGCCTTTGTCGGCATTATCGGGAGTAAACGTCATAGAAAACGGCCGCCAGATGCCGCCGGTCGACTGAAGAGTCACTCTGTATCGCCAGCCCATGCCCGCACATATCGACGACACACCGGGACATTCTGACTTGACCCAGGCGCTCAATGTATACGGTTTGCCCGGCTCTACGGCAACAGTCTTGCCGTATGATAGAAGCCCTGTGTATGGCGATTCAAGAGGAGTGTTATTCGTGATCTTGAGCGAGGCAAACCCGCTGACGGCAGTCGTCTCGTCCAATGTGCAGGTCGTATCGGCAGACCATCTCGTGCCCCAATTCCACCACTTGGCCAGCCCTTTTCCATTCGGCAGCTCAAAACTGCCGTTGGATATCAAATTTGCGTTCGCCTTGGCCGATTGCACACCAATGGACGCAAGGTTTACGTCAGCGCCATATGCGCATGTGCATACTCCACACAAAGCAACAAACGTGGCAAAGAAACGATACATCAAATACCTCCATGTTCTTCTTCAGCTTCCGCCAAGTGCTATTATGTAGTAAGCAGTTGAGCTTGTCAAGGAAGCATTCGACCAGTAAGGCCGATCAAAAAAGGCGGCGATCTCCAAATCGCCGCCTATCAACTGTCTGCTTTCCACTTTCAGCTTCCCACTGCCCCACTCTACTTCTTTATCTTCAACAGCCGCACGTCAAGAGGTTTGAGTTTTATCACCCCTGACACGGCTTTGCCCGTGAGGACATCTACTGCTTTGACATCTTTTCCATTGGCGCGCAGCTTAATTGTCACGGGAGTGGTCAGATAGCTGCACAAGTTGACTACCCTGCCAGTGGCAGTTTCTGCTTCACGCCACTCCACTCCCCATATAGAATCACCCTTTTCATCCACCACCGTCGTCTTCGGGCCAACTTTCCACACAGCAAAGTGTGTCTTAAGCACCCTGTATATGTCCTTGGTCTTTGTCTGCTCCCTGATGAAAGGCACTATCTCACCTTTAATTGTCTCCGACCTTTTTTTGTCGTATTCGTCGTATGCAAGGCTGCTGTTGCCGATCATCATAACGTGGCCCTTGTACTTCTTGAGTGTCTCAAAAGCGGCGTTCGACAGATGCCTGGTGTTTGGAATAACAAGCACGCCGGCCTTGGGCACTATGCCGTCCTCCAACTGCCGCTCAGTGATGAACCCTATCCTCATGCCCATAAAGTTGAGCGCGATATAGGTCCTGAAGAGGCTGCTGTCGCTGAGACCCTTTTCATAGGTGGCGGTGCTGGTCGACTGCAAAATGATTACCTGCTCGGGAGTCTGCTGAAGAGCTGTGACCTCATAGGCCGCACGGTTCAGGTCAAGGTTTGTTATGCCGACCGCCCTCGCGCATGATGGGCGCTGCATGAAGTTGCCGTAAAGTTCGGTCTTTGGATTGATTGCGCGCTGCCACAGCCATATAGTGGTGGCACTCTGCCCATGTATGGCCTGCTGCCACAAAGCCGTGCGGATATGCTCGGCAGGCACGGCAGTTGCGTTGCCTTCCTCAACTATATGATTTTCAGAATTGAAGACGGGGGCATCTTTTGCCGACCTCTGCAAATCGTAATACATATTGTTCGACAGCCATGCGTCCGTATAATCATCCTTGTTCCCAAAATCGTAATTGTTGGAACTGTCGTTGCCGTTGATCTCGAATATCTTACCATAAAGATATGCGTCATTGCCGCATTTGACCTCGCTCGAAGCTCCAAGTGTAAAGCTCTGGACCTTGGCATGCACAGGAACATTCGGCGCGACCTCATGGACCGCATCGGCAAGCATTTTGTGCCATGCAGTAAAGAACTCTTCGTTCCAGCGGACAAACTCTACCCACCTGCACATGGGCTGTTGGGCTTCCTGTTCATTAAATGGGTTCGGCACAGTTATCTCGTCGAAGTCGGCATAACTTGTCCTCCACAGGCCATTTAGGGTTGCGATGTCTCCATGGCGAGCTTTGAGCCAGGCACGGAATTCTTCATTTGCATATTTGCAAGGCTCCTCGACATTGCGCGGCTCATTCGATACGCATATGCTGTGCAGGGCCGGGTGATCCTTGATCGGCTCGACAACAAGCTTGACATAGCGTCTGAGGAATTCCTTACACTCGGGAGCATGCAGACACATAGGCAGGAAATATTCGCGCTGTTTCCTGAGTTCGGGATACTTATTGAACATCCACTCCGGGAAGTAATGCGGGCTGAGCAGGAGGTTCACCGCCACACCCGCCTTTTTCGCCCTATCAAGAGTCTTCAGCAGGTCCGGTGTGACATCTTTCACCTTTCCCTCTTCGGGAAATACGATCATAGGACCGGTCTCGAACTGGATCATATTGATGCCGTAGTTCGGCCATTTTTCGATGTCGTCCTGAACCTGGCTGAAGTGGCCGTAGCCGTTAAAGAACACCGGTCGCATCTGACGAGTGGATTTACCCGGAACCTTTGTGGGCGCAATGAACGAACTGCCCTTTATTACAGGTCTGGTATCACCTGTCCACCTTGGGACAATGGGGAACTTGAGCTTACCGGCCAGAGCAAGCGATATATCAGACTTGAGTTTGCGCTGGATCCACTCAAGCTCAGAGAGTTGATCGACAGCACGCTTTATATCGCCGTAATCGGTCTCTTCCCTGGAATATCCAACAAAGTTTTGCAGCACAGTATAGCTCACCATAGGGTAAGATATATCCTGGCCGCGCGATTTGAGTTTGTCCAGATTGGCCTTTATGGGAGGCAGAGAGTCCTCAATTGCCTGCAGTCCGGCCTTTATTGTGGCAGCCTGAGTGTTGTCGGCCTTAGCCTCGTCCGCATAAGACACAGTTGAACATGACAAGCATAAAGCTGCCATAATCAATAGTAATCTGTGCATATGTCTGCCTCCCTCTCGCGTCATTATTTGACTCTCAACAGCCGGACTTCAAGAGGCTGTAGTGTTATTTGCGCCGATACAGGTTTGCCGCTGAGAACCTCAGTCGAGCAGGCTGGTTTGCCGTTATGTATGAGTGTGACAGTGACGGGCGTGGTCAGATAGTTGCACAGATTGACCACCGTGCCGTTCGATGTTTTAGCTTCACGCGACTCAACACCCCAGACCGTGTTTCCGCTTTCATCCACAACTTTCGTATTCGGAACGACATTCCATGCGCTCATTTTTGAAACCAGAGCGGCTTTAAGCTCCTTTGAGCCTGTACCTGCCCTCGTAAACGGAATCACGTCACCGGAAAGTTTCTCCGACCTGGGCTTGTCGAACTCATCATACGCCAGAGACTCATCGCCAAGCATTATGATGTGACCCTTATACTTCTTTAGGGCGTCAAATGCGGCGTTGGAAATGTGCCTGGCGTTCGGTATACACAAAACGGATGTTGTCGGGACTATACCGGCCTCCAGCTGACGCTCTGTCACGAAACCTATCTTGAGGCCGGTGAAATTGAGCGCTATATACGTCCTGAACATACACCTGTCGAACTCTTCCTTGTCATAGATAAGAGCGCTGGTGTCATGCAAAATCAGCACCTGCGGCGGAGCCTGCTGCAGCGCAGTTACTTCGTATGCCGCGCGGTTCAGATCAAGGTTCGCTATACCCACTGCCCGCGCGCAGCCCGGCCGCTGCATTATACTGCCGTACAAATCACTCTTTTGGTCGAATGTGCGCTCCCAGACCCAGATTGTGGTCGCACTCTGGCCATGGACCGCCTCCTGCCATAAAGCAGTGCGAATATGCTCCGGCGGAACATATCTGGTCTCGCGATCACGAATGAGATGGTTTTCGGAATTTTCAACCGGAGCATCTTTCACAGACCTCTGCAAATCGTAATATATGCCATTCTCCAGCCATTCGTTGGCGTAGCCGTCGTCACCGCCACCGAAAGAATAATAGCAGTTGCTGTCGTTGCCGTTGATATCGGTGATCGTGCCATAAAGATATGCGTCATTGCCGCACTTAAGCTCACTTGCACAGCCAAACGTGGCACTTTGAACTTTGGCATTCACAGGCATATTCGGTGCAACTTCATGGACCGCATCGGCAAGCATCTTGTGGAAAGCAGTGAAGAAATCCTGGTTCCACCGGACAAAATCAGCCCACCTGCACATAGGCTTTTCGGCCTCAGCACCAGCGAACGGGTTCGGGACCGTTATCTCATCGAAAGTGGTGTAACTGGTGCCCCAGCGGCTGTTCAGAGTGGCGATATCACCATGGCGGTCCTTGAGCCATGCATGGAACTGCTCGTTCGCATACTGACAAGGCTCCTCAACATTGCGCGGCTCGTTTGAAATGCAGATTGCCTGCAGCGCAGGATGGTCCTTGATCGGCTCGACAACCAGCTTGACATAGCGCTTGAGCAACTCCTTAGTCTCAGGAGCATGCAGGCACATCGGGAAAAAGTATTCGCGCTGCTTTCTGAGTTCAGGGTATTTCGCGAACATCCAGTCCGGAAAATAATGCGGGCTGAGCAGGAAGTTTACGGCCACCCGTGCCTTTTCCGCCTCGTCAAGGATTTTCAAGATGCCGGGGGTCGGATCACCCAATTTATTCTCTTGGGGAAACACGACTGTCGGACCGGTCTCGAACTGAATTATGTTGGTGCCGTAGCCCGTCCATTTTCCAACAGACTCGCAGACCTCTGAAAAGTGACCGAAGCCGTTGAAGAATATGGGTCTCATCTCGCGGCCCGCTTTACCGGGCGTCGTTGTCGGGGCAATGAAAGAACTGCCTTTGATTACCGGACGAGCGTCGCCCGTCCACCTGGGCACGGCGGGAAGCTTGCATTTGCCGCTCAATGCGCCGGATATCTCAGATTCGAGCTTACGCTTCATCCACTCCATGTCCGTCAGAGCATACGATGCCCGCCTGACTTCGTTCTTATCGACATCTTCTCTTGCGTAACCAATGAAATTTGAAAGCACGGTATAGCTGACCATCGGATATGAGATATCCTGGCCGCCGTCTTCCAGCTTGCAAAGATCTGCCTTTATGGACGGCAGCGACTTCTCTATGACGTCCAGACCCACCTTAATCTGATCCGCACTCTTTAGCCCAGGCTCGACTGCAGCGACAGCCGGACAAACAAGAAATAACGCTATGACTGCTAATAATAATCTGCGCATTTATTTTCCTCCAACCTGTTCGATCTTTACCAGCCTGACTTCGAGAGGCTGGAGATTTATGACACCTGTGACTGGCTTGCCGGTGAGTATATCTATCACCTTGACAGTCTTACCGTTTACCGATAGCTTGACATCCTCCGCGTTATTGAGATAGTTGCAGAGGTTGACTATGGTTCCATCAGCAGTATTTGCCTGGAGGTACTCCACACCCCATATAGGGCTGCCCTTGGAGTCAGTCAGTTTGACATGCGGCTTTATATTCCAGTCAGGCAGCTTGGCCAGAAGTGTTGTCCATAGGCCGTCAGCGTAAGTCTTGCCCGGCACGTAGTCGATTTTCTGAGCATGCAGCTTGGTCTGTCTTGGCGAGCTGTACTCGTTATACGCAAGTGGATCGGCTCCCAAAGTCACCAGCTTGCCTTTATATTTCTGCAATGTCTTGAATGCCGAATCGGACAAGTATTTTGCGTTGGGGATAAACAGCACAGGTGCCGTAGGAGCAATCCCATCCTCCAACTGACGCTCGGTCACAAAACCGATCTTTACCCCGGTGAAACTCAGAGCCATATAAAGCTCCATCGCGCATGTGCTATAGTCAACGCCGTCAATGGTGAGAGAACTGATGCCATGCAGGATCTGCACCTGAACAGGGGCCTGCTGGATCGCAGTGACCTCATATGCTGCTCGGTTCAGATCGTAGTTAACGATCCCCACAGCCTTTGCGCAGGCGGGACGATCCTTTATGTTTCCGTAGAAAACGCTGTCAGGATCAAGCGTGCGCTCCCAGAGCCATATTGTGGTGGCGCTTTGGCCGTGAACCGCCCCCTGCCACAGCGATGACCGGACTTGTGAAGCTGGGACATATCTGGTGTCTCTGTCGCCCATAATGTGGTTTTCGGAGTTAAAAACCGGGGCGTCCTTGACCGACCTTTGAAGATCGTAACCTCTGGCCTGAGTCATCCAGCCCTGCGCATAATCACCTTGGCCGAAATTGCACCAGTCCATGGTGTCGTTGCCGTTGATGTCGCTTATGGAACTCATCAGATATGGATCGATGCCATACTTGACACCGCTGGGATCAGAAAATGTATAGGTCATGGCCTTTGCATGGACCGGAACATTGGGCGCTATGGCATGGACAGCGTCGGCAAGCATCTTGTGCCATGAGGTGAAGAACTCCTGGTTCCAGCGGACAAAGTCTACCCATCTGCCGGTCGGGGTCTTCCAATCCGCGGCAAACAAGTTGGGGAGCATTACATCATCAAAACTTGCGTAATCCATCTTCCATCTGGAATTGAGTGTGGCTATATCGCCATGACGACTTTTTAGCCATGCGCGCCATTCACTCGCGGCATATTCGCACGGTTCTTCGACATTGACCGGCTCGTTGGACAGGCATATGCTGTGCAGAGCCGGGTGATCCTTGATCGGCGTGACAATGATCGAGACATACTTCTTGAGCAGTGCCTGGCCGTCCGGGTCGTGCGTGCAATATTGTATAAAGCTCTCGCGCTGCTTCTTCAGATCGGGATATTTCTCATACGCCCACTGCGGCATATAGTGCGGGCTGATAAGCAGATTGACTGCCACACCGGCCTTTTGACCACGGTCGAGCAGTTTCAACATCGACTGGGCGGGACCGTCGTTGACCACCCCGTCGGATGGGAAAACATCACTTGGAGCAGTCTCGGTCTGTATGATATTCGTGCCGTAATACGGAAACTTCTCCACCTCATTCTGGACCTGGCCGAAGTGACCATACCCGGTGAAAAACACCGGACGTATCTCGCGGCCAGGCTTGCCGGGAGTAGTAGTAGGAGCAATGAATGAACTGCCCTTCACGACCGGGCGTGTGTCGCCTGTCCATCTTGGAACGGCGGGGAATGTAAGTTTGCCCGCGAGAGCATCGGAAATATCGGACTCAAGAGAGGTGAGTATGGTCCTCATCTCGT
Source organism: bacterium (assembly GCA_021371935.1). Classification (NCBI taxonomy): domain Bacteria; species bacterium. The sequence goes on along the minus strand of JAJFVF010000007.1, from coordinate 8,374 downwards.
CTGCCTGCTCGATCATACGCCTGGTATCGCCATTTTCATCGTCCTCACGTGCATAGCCGACGAAGTTTTCGAGCACGGTGTATGAGACCTGAGGATATGATACATCCTCGCCGCGGGCCTTAATAAGCTCCAGATCGGCCTTAAGGACCGGCAGTTTGCTGTCTATCTCATCAAGGCATGCCTTCGCATATTTTGCGGAATAGAATCGGACATTTGCACTTGCGGTGGCCACCTGCGCATTTCCCTCGACCAGGCGGAGATTGACCTGTCTCGGATCAAAATTGGCGCTCGAAGCCAGACCGTCCACATCTATCTGATATATGCCCCTCTTCAGGCTGACCGACCGGTCGATGCGTGATTTGGATGTAGAGATGCTTGCTACAAGTATGCCGGAAATGTCTTTGGGAACGTAAAGAACAAACGGAACAGTGAACTTACCTTCTCTCGTCACCTGCATATGGCGGCTCGCCGACCACAATCCGATGCTTCCCCGCAGTTCATCGGGCACAGCGGCAAATGTGGCGCGCGGACCGGCTTCGAGCTTCACATCATCGAGCAATATGCCCCTTGTCGCGCTCTCGATCTGAAAATACATATTAAGCTCTTTGCTCAGATCACCTGGAACGAACGTCATCGAAAAAGGCTCCCACTTGCCGCCTGTCGACTCAAGGGTCAGCCTATACTGCCAGGCATTGCCCGTAATTATCGAAGCAAGGCCGGGTTCGGTCGTCTTTGCCCATGCACTGATTGTATAGGGCTTACCGGGCTCGATCTTTATCGCATCCGACCCGGACAACAGTGCGGTGTATGCAGCCTCCATAGGCGTGGTGTTAAGGAACTTCAGTGACTTTTGACCACTTGCAGCCGATCCGGTCTCCACCACACAGCTTGCGTCTGTGTTGTTCGAGTTCCAGCCCCAGCCGGTCGGCAGAGAGTTATCTACGATCTGCTCGAAGCCGCCGTTTGTGACCAGATTGGCGTTTATGCTGTTTGGATTGACACTTATGGCCGACAGCTTGACATCGTCTGCATAAACACAGCTGCATGCTGTAGCCAACATTGTTGCGATAACTAGAAGCTTGTACACGTTTTCACCTCATATCCCGCGGGCTTTGTTGTTTACTTTGACCAGTTTATATTCAAGAGCCTCAAGCCGAATAGTTGATACTTTCTGGCTTGTAAGCACATCCAAAGCTTGTATATCAATTCCTTTTGACCGGAGCCTGACGCTGACAGGCTTGTTCAGATAATTGCAAAGGTTGATCACCGTGCCATCGTCCACAGCGGCCTCTTTGGATTCAACTCCCCAAACCGGGCTGCCATCTACATCGGTCACTTCGATTTTGTTGCTCACGCCCCACTGCGGCAGTTTGGCAAGCAGCAGCTTCCAGAGGTCGCGGGCAGTTGTCTTTGTCGGGATATACGACATCATCCGCGCAGGAATCATCTCTTCCCTACTCTGACCATATTCATTACATGTAAGCAGCCCATCGCCAACCATCACCACACGGCCATTGTAGTTTTGCAGTGTGCGGAATGCCGAATCGGACAAATGCCTGGCGTTCGGCACGAAAACTACCGGCGCGCTCGGCAATATGCCGTCTTCCAACTGCCTCTCAGTGATGAAGCCTATCTTGACGCCGCAAAAGCCCAGAGCCATATATGTCTTGATCGAGCATGTGTCATAGCTTTCGCCATCCAGCACCGATGCGCTGGTGTCTTGCAGTATCTGAACCTGCACAGGAGACTGCTGCAGAGCTGTGACTTCATATGCCGCACGGTTGAGGTCCAGATTCACCAAGCCAGCAGCTGCAGCGCATGCGGGTCGGTGCATTATGCTGCCGGCGAAGTCATAGAGCCTATCGAATGTGCGCTCCCAGACCCATATGGTTGTGGCGCTCTGGCCATGGATGGCTTCCTGCCAGATGGTTGTGCGCACCTGCTCGCCTGGAATATATCTGATCTCCTTATCGCCTATCGGATGGTTCTCTGAATTGAACACAGGCGCATCCTTAACCGACCTCTGGAGGTCATGACCCCTGGTATGCTGCATCCAGCCCTGCGCGAACTCGCCGCCGCCAAAGCTGTACCAGTTCATACTGTCGTTGCCGTTTATGTCTGTCGCCTGGCCGTATAGATAGGCGTCATTGCCGTAATCTGCATACGAATAATCCAGCATCGTAAAGGTCTGTGTCTTGGCATGCACGGGTAAATCAGGCGCAATCTTGTGAATTGCATCGGCAACCCACTTGTGCCAACCCTCAAAAAATTCATCGTTCCAGCGGACACAATCAAGTCGCCTGCCCGCAGGATTGTTGGCATCTTTGTCCATATAAGGCAGCTTGATCTCTTCAAAGCACGAGTAGTTTGTCCCCCACCGGCTGTTTAGAGTATTGATATCACCATGGCGTTCGGCCAAATATGCATGCCAGTCACGAACGGCATACTCGGATGCATCGTCCCTGTAACTCGGCTCGTTTGTCAGGCATATGCTGTGCAGAGCCGGATGATCCTTTATGACTGGGATCAGCTCCTGCAAATAAGCAAGGGTAAAGTCCCGACACTCTGGTGAACGCAGATAATGATCAGGGTCACCTCCGCGGGCACGTATCTTTGCTGCATCCCACGTTGGAATCCAAGGCAGGCTTATCAGCACATTTGCTGCGACCCCTGCCTTTTGAGCGCGATCCATTACTTCCTTGATCGACTCGGCATGACCGGCATCGACCCTGCCCTCCTCGGGGAATACACACCATGGACCTGCTATGATTTGAACTATATTGATGCCGTAGTTGGGGAATTTCTCGATATCTGCCTGCACCTGGCCGAAGTGACCGTAGCCCGTGAAAAACACGGGGCGCATCTCGCGTCCGGGCTTGCCGGGCGTCACCGTCGGCGCGATGAACGAACTGCTTTTGATAACCGGACGGGCATCCCCTGTCCAGCGATGGACTGCTGCAAATGTGAGTTTACCCGCCAAAGCCTGAGAAAGCTGCTCCTCAAGCTGTGACTCCATCTTCTCCATATCATAAAGCTGCAGCACTGCACGCCTGAGTTCGTCCTTGTCCGCATCAAGCTCGGCATAGCCCGTAAAGTTTTCCAGAACGGTATAGCTCACCATAGGATAGGACACATCCTGCCCGCGCTTCTTCAGCTCACCCAGATTCGCTTTAAGGGTGGGTAGTTTCTGCTTCAACGATTGCAGATGAGCCTTGGTATACGCATATGAATGGAACTGCACGCTTGTCGTAGCCGAAGCAAGTTCATGCCTACCCTTAATCGCACTGACTTTGACTATCCTCGGCTGATATCCTGCGGTATTTGATTCCCCGTTTACGACAACCTGATAGACACCAGGCTTCAGGCTCACTCGCTGCGTAATACTCTTCTTGGGCTGAGAGAGGCTCACATTAATCGTGCCCTTAAAAGGCTTGGCGACCTTGAGAGCAAACGGCACGCTGAACGCGCCGTCAGTCATCATCTCGACATTCTTATTCTCAGGCCATAACGCAACCGATTCGCTCGACCCACCCGGCAGCGCATCGTATGTGGCACAGCTGCCTTCTTCGAACTTGACGTTATCAATCCATAGACCAGTCGTCGGGCTCTCTATCTGCACGCATACATTGAACGCCTTATCGGCATTGTCCGCCGTAAATGTCAATGACACAGGCTTCCATTTGCCGTTGGTGTTCGGCAGCATCGCACGGTACCGCCAAGCTTTGTCACCTGTGATAAACCCGAGCACCGCATCATTCGTTTTGACCCATGCGCTCAGAGTATAGGTCTTGCCCGGCTCGATCGCAATGTCTTCAGCCATCGACAACAGCGCAGTGTGACCCGGCTCCAATGGGACAGTGTTGGTTATCTTCAGGCAGCGCCGCCCGTCAAAAGGCGAACTCTCATCAACGACACATGTTGCGTCAGTGTTGTGTTTGCCCCAGTTCCAACCTGAATGCATGCCGTTAGCGTCCAGAATCTCAAAGCCGCCGTTGGACAGCAGATTGGCATTAGCCTTAGCCGTCTGCACTTTCACGGACGTAAGGCGCACGTCATCGCAGTATGCCATCGAGCATAATGTGCAAAGCAAAAAAATCGCAGGCAGCAGTATCCTTTTGGTCATTTATTTGTCCACCACCCTAAGGAGTCGTGTTTCGAGCGGCTGAAGCTTGATTACTCCCGATACACTTTTACTCTTAAGCACATCAACGGCCTTTACGCTTTTTCCTTTTGAACAGAGCTTAATCTTTACCGGTTCATTCAGATAGTTGCACATATTGATAAGTGTACCGTCGGATGTATCGACTTGACGCCATTCCACTCCCCATACATATCCGCCCTTTTCATCCAGCACCTCGATGCGAGGACGTAGACCCAGGTTTGTCAATTCAGATGATACCGACTTCCAGAGATTGCACATGGTCGTTGTCTTGTTATAAGGTATTGATGTGAATGAGAGCCGGTCAACCCTAGGTTTGTCGTATTCATCAAATCCGAGAGACTGGTCGCCAAGCATCACTACTTTCCCTTTGTAATTCTTCAAAGCTTCAAATGCGGCATTCGAGAGACGCCTGACATCCGGCACAAAGAGCACCGATGTCTTGGGCATAATGCCGTTCTCCAACTGCCTCTCAGTAATAAACCCTACCTTGACACCAGAAAAGTCCAGAGCAGTATAGAGGTCCTTCAAACATGGCTCATATCTCCTCTCGCGATATGCCATCGCGCTTGTCGAATATAAAATTTCCACCTGGAAAGGAGCCTCCTGCAGAGCCGTGACCTCTCTGGCGGCGCGGTTCAGGTCACAATTGACTATTCCGACAGCCCTGGCGTCCGCAGGCCGATACAATATGCAACCGTAAAACGGCCTCGCCTCAATATCTGGAGCATCTGCAGTCTCCCAGACCCATAGAGTGGTCGCACTTTGGCCATGGATCGCCTGCTGCCACAGCGCCGTATGAATGTGTCGGGATGGAACTTCCCTTTCATCAAATTCCCACATTATATGATTCTCAGAATTGTATATGGGAACGTCCTTCATCGACCGCTGCAAATCGTATGTCAGAGCGTTCGAGAGCCACTCACCGGCAAACCGCTGCTCACCGTATGTATACATGTTGATGCCGTCGTTGCCACTTATATTCATAATTGACGAATATAGATATGGATCGTTGCCGTAAATAACCTCGGGTGTTGTCCACATGGTCGTCGACTGAACCTTGGAATGCACCGGCAAATTCGGCGCAATGGCATGAACAGCATCGGCCAGCATCTTGTGCCAACTCGTGAAAAACTCCTGGTTCCAGCGGATGTAGTCGGACCACATGGGCGTCGGGATTTCGTGTTCCAGCTTGAAAGGATCAGGCAGCTCTATATCGTCAAAACTTGCATACTGCGTTCCCCAGCGGCTATCGAGCACATCAATGTCACCATGACGAGCCTTGAGCCATATACGCCATTCGCTCGTCGCATACTCGCACGGCTCCTCCTCATTGCGAGGCTCATTGGAAAGACATATGCTGTGAAGCGCAGGCTTGTCCTTGATCGGGTTTACTATTAGTGCTATATGCTCCTTAAGCAGTTCCATGCCTTTTGGAGAGTGAGTGCAATATTGAATGAAACCCTCACGTTTTTTCCGCAGTTCGGGATACTTGGTGAACATCCAGTTGGGTATATAATGAGGTGATAGGAGTAGATTGAGTGCTACTCCTGCCTGCTGCGCCCTGTCGAGAGTCTTTGCAATATTGAGGCCGAGATTCTTGGGATTGCCCTCTTCCTTAAAAACATCCATAGGCACAGCTTCCATTTGGATGATGTTTATCCCCATATTCGGAAACATTCCTATGTCCGATTGGGCAAGGGCAAAGTGACCATATCCATTGAAAAAGACCGGACGCATCTCGATTCCGGGGTTGCCGAAGGTGGTTGTCGGCGCAATAAATGAGCTTCCTTTTATGGTAGGCCGGGTATCACCAGTCCACTTTGGGACAGATGGAAATACAAGCTTGCCTGCTAATGCCTGATTTAGGCCATCCTTTAACTGCTTCTCAATTCGATCCATATCGGAAAGCTGCGAAACCGCTCGCTTAATCCGGCCTGCATCCGCATCGGGTATTGCATAGTTGATTGAGTTTTGCAGCACCGTGTAGCTCACCATAGGATATGAGATATCCTGCCTGCAAGCCTTTAGCTGTTTGAGCTTTGAATTGAAAGATAACAGTTCCTGTTTTAGAACCTGCAGGCGGGACTTTACATATGGTGTCGAAAAGAATTGAACATTAGCATAAGCTGAGGCTGTCAGTTTATTTGATTCAAGAAGTCGCAGCGATAGTTTCCTCGTCCCATAGCCGGCACTCTCCGAAACACCGTTGATGACTATCTTTGAGAACCCCGGGTTGATGTCCACATGCTTTGAAAAGTGCTTGCCGGACATGTCAGTCTTAACTACTCCAGAAAAAGCCCTGGAAGCATATACTAAAAAGGGAACACTGAAAGCGCCCTCGGTCATTATCTCTACGTCTCTTTTGTCCGCACATAGACGTATGTCTTTGCTTGAACCGAGACTCGGATTCCCAAGAGATGCGCTCGCACTCTGCTCAAGCCGTATATCATCGAGCCAGATACCGTCCGTCTCACCCCTGGAGAGTATACTGATCTCAAAGTTCCTTTCCTTTTCTGTCGGAGTGAAAGTTAGCGACACGCGCTCCCACTTGCCGTTTGTCGCGGGAATGATGATGCGATATTGTAGATTCTCGTTGCCGAATATCCGCGTGAAACCGGGATTATATGACTTAGTCCATGCGCTGAGTGTATATTGTTTGCCCGGCTCAAGATCGACTGGCTTGGAAATTGATAAATCAGCATTGATACCAGCATCGGCGGGAGTGGTGTTTGTTATCCTGAGAGATATTCGTCCGTCCAGAGCCGATGTCTTGTCGACTATGCAGGAAGCATCGACATCCCCCTTGTTCCATCGCCATCCGCTGGGCATGCCGTCTGCACCCACCTCTTCGAAGCTGCCGTTGGAAATCAGATTGACATTTGGTTGGATGGATTGGATGTCGATAGATGAAAGACTTACTTCATCGCCCAGTGCACATGTAATTAGAGTAAATAAGATGAGGGGAAGGAAAAGAAGACGATACACGAAATACCTCCATGTAGGGCTTGTTATCAGCAGATTATTGCCTTGCACGAACTTGTTACGCTGCCAGGAATCCTATCCGCTCTCTCAGTGTGTCATATTGCTGAGGCTTTGTCAATATGTTTGAAGCCGACAAACAATGACCCTTGACAATTTGCTACAAGCAACCCATAATACATTGATACACAATTTGATGCGCTAATTGTATCGTATTATAGCACAATAAAACATATTCAAACACATCATGTAATTAGCACTGATCTTGCTGGCAGGCCTTTCGGACTGCGGGTGGGCCGGTCTGATATCTCAAATCAGGCAATTGTTCACGAAAATAGGGATCAACGATGGGGAGAGAGAATCAAGGTTTCACACTGATCGAGCTGCTGGTCGTTATTGCCATTATAGCAATATTGGCAGCAATGCTGTTTCCTGTTTACACATCAGCCAAGCACACTGCGAACAAGACTAAGTGTCTCAACAATATGTCTCAGATCAGTAAAGCAATGAACATGTATGTTGACGATAACAATGGCTATACGCCAGCAGCATGGGATGTAGATAACAGTAATATGAATAGTTGGCTGACTTGCACTTGGCGCACCAGGCTTGAAAAAAAATACTTAAAAAACCATTCGGTGCTCTTGTGCCCAATTCCGGTATATGCTCCAATACAAGGCATTAACGATTCTTCAATAAAAGTCAATGGAGTGCCTGGTCCACTGATAACTGGTCATTATGGTATCAATGTCTATATCACAATGACAGATGATGCTTCTGCATATGTTGGATACAGGAAGTTGACAAGTGTTCCACTATTAAGCAGAACAATTCTTGTATCAGAAAACAAGGACGGCGACTGGTCTGCTGAACCTTGGACTAATGATGATACGGGTTCAGTCGGACAATTTTGGTATTATCACTCCAGCGGGTCTAATAAAGGTGGGAATTTCTGTTTTTGCGATGGTCATGTCTCGTTTATGACCGTGACAAAGACTCAAGAGCGGAATTTCTATTACTGGCGTATAATAAAAAAATAAATCGATTGTGCAATATACAATTTAGGTTGAATAATACAGGGGTTGCTCCAAATCGGAGCAACCCCTTAATTTAGCCCTGGCGACGATCTATTTTCCCGGGGCCTAACGCCCAAGTATTGTCGACCCTGGTGGGCTTAACTTCCGTGTTCGGAATGGGAACGGGTGGACCCCCACCGGTATGGTCACCAGGAAA